>NZ_JABMCQ010000209.1 GCF_013179575.1 Sphingobacterium shayense
CCATTAAAAAATCTGCACCTTCTTCCATATCCAATTGTGCTTCAATTAATGCTTCGCGTGAATTCGCTGGGTTCATTTGGTAAGTTTTCTTGTCTCCTGCTTTAGGAGCTGAATTTAGGGCATCACGAAATGGACCATAGAATGCGGATGCATATTTTGCTGTATAGGACATTAGTGAAACGTCTTTAAAACCGTTCTGATCCAATAATTCACGTATATAACCGATACGACCATCCATCATGTCTGATGGTGCGATAATATCGGCGCCGGCCTGCGCATGTGCAAGCGACATTTTACCTAGAATATCCAAAGTTTCGTCATTAAGGATTTTCCCGTTTTCAACTATTCCATCATGTCCATCTGAACTATAGGGATCCATTGCTACATCAGTAACAACACATGCTTCGGGAAAATTTTTTTTGACTTCTTCGATCGCACGTAAATAAAGATTACCTTTTTTATAGCTTATTGAGGCATATTTATCCTTTAGCGAGTCTTCAATATTCGGGAAAAGGTCGAAACTTTTTAAACCTAATTTTAAACAACTTTCGATCTCTCGAAGAAGATTATCAATAGAGTAACGGAAAATACCGGGCATCGAGGAAATTTCGGTTTTTTGTTGTTGTCCCTCAACGATGAATAAAGGGAAAATTAGATTGGCAGCGGAAAGATGATTTTCTTGAATCATTTCTCTTATGACTGCTGACTTTCTGTTTCTCCTTGGACGCTGTAACATACGTATGTGGATTTAATTTTATGTGTTCGAATCTGTTTTCTACATTAACACTGTTTGGTCTGTAAACTACTGGTATTGGTATTTAATAGTCAATCCCGAAGATTGCTTCGGATAGACCAATTTCGTCGGGTGTGAATGGTAAGGTGTAAGATAGCCCCATATCTTCGATAGCTTTCGCAGTAGAGTACCCTATACTTATAATATGCTGGCCCGGTTCTATTAAATTGTCCCGAAAATATGCCGCGACATTGCTGGGGCTTGTAAAGATTAAAACCTCAGCATTTGTTTTATTGATGTTCTCTTCAAGTACTGTTTCGTAGATAGGCATATCTATCACGGTAGTATTTTCTGTTAGTGCTTTTTGAATTGATAACAATGAATCTTTCGCTCTGGGAATGAAAACCGTTTGTCCATCCACTATTCGGGCGAATTCCTTGGCGATATCTTCGGTCTTAATACCCAAATTATCACCAGAGAAGTCAGCGATACGATCGTATTTACGGAGAGCATCTTCGGACCCCCTCCCTAGAACCGCGAGTTTTGTTTTCTTTAGAATTCTCGGTTCCAATTTGAAGAAGTGATCTATGGCGTTCTTACTGTTGAAAAATATCCAATCCGCACGTTTTAGAATAAAAGAGTCAAGTTTGTTAATGGTTGGATAGATCTTGATAAGTGAACGCGCATCGATATTAATGCGATGTTTGCTTAAAAAACGTCCCAAGTAAGAATTCTCGTCGAGATCCCGTGTAATGAAAACGCTGGAAGGCAGTTTTCGATCTTTTTGGAATTTTTCAAAGATTTTCTCCGCCATACCCTCTGTCGTATCAGAGTGAAGGTATAAGCGGTTCGGAAAATCCTCATTGTCATCCGCGATTGACGTCCAAGATTCAAACTTACCATCCTCGGTTTCTCGGCAGTAACATCCTAGAGGCGCGTGGCACCCCGCATCAAACATGTTTAATACTTTGCGTTCGACAGCGATTGTTTTAGCAACCTTTTCGTCGTTGATCTGTTTCAATAACCCAACCAATTCCTGATCGCTTTCGCGTATTTGAATGGCTAATACACCCTGCGCTGGTGCAGGTATGACTTCTATTGGTGGGAGTTCTTCTAAATGAAAATCGGACAAATCCATTCCGACTCTTGTTACTCCAGCTTTCGCGAGGACAATAGCATCGTATTTTTCGTCACGCAGTTTCTGAAGACGCGTTTGGATATTTCCACGGAGATCTGTGAATTCTAAATCTGGGCGTAAAGAAAGAAGCTGTGCTTTTCTTCTGTTGGAAGACGTGCCGACGGTCGCATTGTGCTTTAAGGATAATCGTTTTTTGATGTCTACACAATCTCTATGTGCGATTAGCAATTCTGATGGATCTTCTCGTTCCGATACTGCTGCTATAATTAATCCAGGTGGGTTGATCGTAGGAATATCTTTATGAGAGTGAACAGCTAAATCAACTTGTCCAGAAAGTAATTCTTCTTCTAATTCTTTGGTGAAAAAACCTTTTCCTTCTAATTTGTCTAACCGAAGATGTTGAATAATATCGCCTTGTGTCTTGATTATTTTTAACTCAGAATCGAGTCCTATTGCTGCTAATCGGTCTTTGATATAATTTGCTTGCCACATCGCAAGTTGACTACCTCGGGTTCCAATGATAAGTTTTCTGTTCACTATTGATACTTTATGGTTGAAAATACTTACAAAGCTAGGCAAATAGGAATACAATCCCGACTAGCATTGTCAGAATTAGGCTATATTACGAGAAAAATGTTAATTATTTTCTGCTTGGGTATTCTTTACCAAAATATCTTTAGCCATTAACATAGGAACTTTAATGTATTTCTTTTCCATATAATTAATAACTTTCTCAAGAGTTTCTCGGGCTTGGGGATCCAGTTTCTGGATTTCTTGTGCAAACACCTCGTTCAAAGCGAACGATTTGATTTCTTTGATTTTTTCTGGGACTTCACGCATAGCCAATTCTACCCGACGTTGTTTTACAAGTGGCAGAAATTCTTGGATGTTTTGTTGAATTATAGCGTCTGCACTAGCCAGTTCGTTGTATCGGTCTTGTTTGTTTTTCTCCGCGATAGCTTGTAGACTACTCACTTCAATATATTGCACGTTGAAGTTCGCAACTACATCTGCATCTACATCATTAGGGACGGCAAGATCGATTACGATTTTTTTATCACTCTCTCCGTTAAGAAGCATGCTGTATAGATTACTATCAATGATTGATTCAGGGGATCCTGTGCAAATAATCATTACATCGAAGCCTTCTTTGTATTGTCCTAAAGCAGAAAGAGAGTACGCTCTGGCATTTAATTCTTTTGCCAGTTTCTCGGCATTTCCCAATGTGCGATTAAACACAACAAAATTGCAGTGTTGATGCTTTCGAAGATATTTGGCTAAATTTTGATTCGTTTCGCCTGAGCCTATAACGAGTATACGTGGGTTTTGTGGTAATTTGGTTTCTTTTAGTTTACGATACGCTAAGGAAACGACAGATATAGGGTTGCGAGAAATGTTGGTATAAGTATACACCTCTTTCGCAGTCTTCACCAAACGATCCATTATTAAACGAAGATAGTCTCCCGTGAATCCCGCTTCGCGACAGCGCTCGTAAGCTTTGCGTACTTGCGCGAAAATTTCTTTCTCGCCCACGACCAAACTTTCCAAAGAACATGACATACGAAACAAGTGATTTAAAGCATTCATTCCTTCGTACTTGGTTACTTGTCCAAGATAACATTGTAAACGTTCTGCAGGTACACAAAAATTCATCTGATGCATAAAGTCCGCAATGAATTGATCATTTAGATCATGCGCGCCACAGAATACAAACTCGACACGGTTACATGTTGCGATATAAAATATTTCTGGAATGTCCAGCCTTGTTTTTAGATTAGCTAGTCTATCTTCCAACTCTTCGTTGCAGATAACTAGATTACCCAGGTCTTTTAACTCGACATGTTTGTGGGTGAACGCTATAACTTTTAGATTCTTCAAAGCTTTATTTTGCTCAATAATTTTTCTCTTGCAAATGTAGATTAAAAGGAATGCTTTTCTGTCAGAAATCTGTCACTAGGCTGAATTTAGAATGATTTTAAATAGATGTATAGTGTTGATTTTAAGTTGGTTGTGAAATTTGTCTTTATATTTGATTATAATAAATCATTTTTTCTGACTGGAAATTGCGGTGTCAACCGGTTAATCAACAATGTATATATTCGAGCAACCATTCTTTTTTGACTCATTATCCTTTTTTCGTTTTTGTTATTAGGATGGATCTATTATTCTTTTGGAATAGAATAATGTGGATGAGCTATTATTTTGTCATGTTTGTAAACTTTGAATAAATATTAATAGCTATCTTTTTTTAGGACGGTGAGAAATAAAATGATCTTTAAGCTTATCGATATTAATATTCTCTTGGGGCTTATCCAATTCGAAACGCCACACTTTCGAATCCATAATTTCGTCTGTTTCTTTTAGGTCTAGTAGATCCACCGGTTTGACCTTAAGTTCTATAACGAGGGGCTGAGTTAGTGGTAATGAAGTACGGCTATAGCGAATTATTTGAATGGTCATATTAGGCCATTTTCCAATATTATTGAAGTTTGCGGTGTGAAACTGTATGAAATCTTTCGGGACGATGTGTTCTCCGAAAAGAGCAGTTTGCTTATTACCACTACTTTCAGAGATAGCAATTAGTAGGTCGAACGAGCTGTGGTTTATAATGTAAAATTTTGCTAATCCGTCTTTCTGTTCACCAGAAATAGCTAAATATATACCTCTAAATACAAATGGTTCGTCGTTTGTAGGATGGATTGTAGACTCTTGGTCATCAATATGTCTCATATTACCATGGACAAGGGTTAATTTGCTCGCTAATACGGGTATTTCAAATCCCGAATCGTCAGTAACACCTATAATGTCATTCGGTTGAAATGACGTAATATGTCCTTCGATCGGTTCGTCAACAAAACGAACCAAATCTCCAATTTTGAATTTCATGCTTATAATATTTTGTTTTTTCGATCAATTATGCTCAAAAGCTGCTGAATGTCTTCGAGTGTATTATATATGTGTATTCCTATTCTAATTCCGGTCCCACGTGGAAAGCATCGAACGCCCATGTTTAAGAGTTCTTGATAACGCTCCGGAGCGATTTGAATGTTAATCAAAGCAGACCGCGTTTTACGACGCTTAATAATCGGTAGAAGTAAATCTCGATTTTGAAGTTCTTCATATGTGAAGTCCAGTATACTTTGGAGATAGTGTTGAATATTGTCAAAGCCAATATTCTGCAAAAAACCTAAGGATTGTCCTAATGTCCCGTGGGCTAAGGTGTCTTGATGTCCAGGTTCAAAGAATGTTTGTAACAACGATTTGTTGCTCCACATGGCTTCCTTAGGTGAAGGAGGGGTTCCCGTCGCTTTCGAGATCATATCTTTGATTTTTGGACTAAGCATCATAAAGCCATTCCCAAAGCCGGATAGCAACCACTTGTATCCACTGGCTCCTAAAGCGTCAAAACCTGACTCTTTGAAATTTATAGGTTCTGTCCCCAATAGTTGCGTTCCATCACCTATAATAAGAAGATCGGGATTGGATTTTTTCAATTGTTTGATAAAATCCAAATTGATTTTTATGCCATTAATATATTGTACAACACTTAAAAGCAATACGTCGGGAGAGTGCCGTTTTATAGCGTCGAGTATCGTGTTTTCTAGGTCTTCTGTGATAGCAGTAAACGTGTGGCGAATTCCTCGACTAATGATTGGATAATTTAATGATGGATAGTCTTCCTCTAATAACAAATAATGAAGATTTCGAGGCATTCTATCAATCAATGTGCTAAATCCAAATGAAAAATTAGGTGTACAAAACACATTCTCTAACTCCGTAGCGAAACTAGTTGCGATCTGTGCTCTAACGTGGTCGATTAAAGCAGGCTGTTGATCACGAAGAAATCCCGAGGGATCATAAAAATCTTTTTCTCGCTCGGCACGCCACTGTTGTGTTTGCTTAGGAAGTAAGCCATTTCCCGGTGTGTTTAAATAGATGATTGAGGATGGAATGTCAA
>NZ_JABMCQ010000021.1 GCF_013179575.1 Sphingobacterium shayense
CGCCGGGCGCTGCCTGGCAGCCCATCGCCAACCGTGACTTGGCGGCAGCGACCGGCCGCACCGTGGAAACTGAGTATGGTACCAATGTGGCAACTGGGACCGAGGCGGTTAAACTGTGGAAGGTAACCTATTCTAGCGGCAAAGCTTCAGGAGCCAGCAGTGCATCCAATTACGGAGCTGGGAAACTCTACAAGACGGTTATCAAAGATGAGAACTGGATAGCCGCAAACGGCAAGGGCGGTACCATTGAAGAATTTAAAGATTTTCAGGACCGTGTGGTGCTAAAGCGGATATGGGAGAGCAATACCAAAGCGCTCAACACGTATTATGCTTACGATGATTTCGGAGATCTTTGTTATGTGATTCCTCCGGCCGTTAGTGTCAGTTCATTTACCGAAGTGACTACCGATATTAATTTCAACAGATATGTTTATGCTTACCATTACGACGGGCGGCGAAGACTGATCGAAAAGAAGGTTCCGGGAAAAGGTTGGGAATGGATCGCATATAATGCCAATGATCAGGAAGTATTACGGCAGGATGCGCTGCAACGGGCTACCGGCAGCTGGATCTATACGAAGTACGATGCTTTCGGACGTGTTGCCCATACAGGGGTTTATACGAATACCGGATTAAACACACAGGCTGCTGCGCAGAGCACGGTGGACAGCCATCCGAAGGTGAACAATGTACAGCATCTATGGGAAGAGCGCCTAGGAACGTTAAACTATGTCGACCGTGCTTTTCCTATCGGGGAGACGGTTATTCCCCATGTGATCAATTACTACGACGATTACACTTTTAACGGCGCGACTACAGCTGCATTGCAGGCTGTAGGTGTCACGAAAAGTCAGAAAACCAAATCGCTACTTACCGGGGTGCGTGTCACGACTGTGGACGGGACGGCTGAACAACTTACAATCAACTATTACGATGACCGGGGCCGTCTGATCCAATCTGCTTCGCAGAACCAGCTCGGCGGGACGGACTATGTAACCAATACCTATAACTTTCCGGGTGAGCTTTTAACCAGTAAACGGCAGCATAAAGCAAGTGCAAGCGGCGCGGTGACCACGATTCTGACGACCAATACCTATGATCATGTGGGACGTCTGGAGCAGACCAAAAAGAAAGTAAATGCGCAGGCGGAGATCCTGCAGAGCAGCCTCACCTATAACGAGATCGGTCAGCTGAAGCAGAAAGATCTCCACGGTAGCGGTACAGCTGCTGTGCAGCAGATTTCATACGCCTATAACGAGCGTGGCTGGATCACCTCAATCAATAATCCGGCGGCTGTTTCAGCTAAGAAACGTTTCGGTATGACCTTCACTTATGGAGGCAACGCGCGCGCATACAACGGGAATATAGCCTCGGTTCAGTGGAATACCATGGTAGCTGCCGGACAGACGCAGACACCTGTTCAAACCTATAGCTACAGCTATGATATGCTGAACCGCCTGAAAAAGGCAGCCTACACAGCTTCCGGCAAAAACAACTTCTTCAACGAAGAGCTTGCCTATGATGTGATGGGGAACATTGATACGTTAAGGCGGACCAATGGATCCTCCGGCTGGCACAATCATTTTAAATATACTTACGTAGGCAACCAACTGACCAAAGTCACAGATTCGGGGACAGCCGCACGGAGCAACACCTTCAGCTACGATGCCAACGGAAACGGGAGAACAGATTCTCGTCTGGGAATTACGGAGATTCAATATAATTATTTAAATTTACCCAAGAAGTTTGTAAAAGGTACGCAGCATCTGCTCTATACGTACGATGCGCTGGGTAACAAACGGACCAAAACGTTGGGCGCAGCAGTCACCGAGTACGTAGACGGCATCCAGTATAAAAATGGGGTAATCGAGTTTATACAGACAGAGGAAGGTAGGATCCTTCCTAGTGGCAGTTCTTTTATTTACGAATATTTCCTAACAGACCTTCTCGGCAATACTCGAGTTGTAGTCGATCACACAGGAGCGGTTAAACAGGTTCAGGACTACTATGCTTTTGGCAAGGAGATGAATACGGGAGCAGGTCTGAATTCAGCATCCAACCTGTACAAGTACAATGGTAAAGAGAAACAGCTAGAACTACAGCTCGATCAGCTCGATTATGGAGCAAGGTTCTACGACGCAGAGATCGGCAGGTGGAACGTAGCGGATCCACTGGCGGAAATATATTCTTCGTATTCTCCTTATGCCTATGTCGAAAATAATCCTATCAATTTTATTGATCCGACAGGTATGTATAAAGTGGATGCTGACGGCAACATAAATATCACGGATCAAGGTGAAATTGAGAAATTTCTAGGGTTTTTAAATTCTAATCCAAATGCAGGTTTTAAGGAATCATCTGATCATATTAGCAATGCCGATAACGGCTTTAAGCTCGAGTTAGATGAAGTAGTTGTTACCGGGAGGAGTGCATTTGAAAGTGGAGGATGGGTTGGAGGCGCGGAAGGACAAGCTTCTAACGCCAGGAGTAGGATGGCGAATGCAACTAGTATATATTGGCAGGAAGGGGGACGACATAACATGTTGACCGATCCAAATAATGTCACTATGCTGGAAATACCTGGTTACGTTGGTGGTAAAGCGGGTATCAATACCGTCTACAAAGGGGTTGTAGGGGGGCTAACATATATCGGAAAAAGTTTCAATGTATTTAAACGATATAGTGAAGCTGAAAGAGTGAGAAAAAGTATTAAACCGGTATTAAACGGTATAGCAGATCCTAAACTTCTTAGAGCGATCGAACAGAGAGTTCTTGAACATGTTAGGTCAAAAGGAGCGGTGGCAAACGTGCGTAACGCCTTTAACCCAAAAAGAAAGGACTATGTTGAATATATGAAGAAGGCCGAAACATGGTTGTCGAAAAATGTGCCTGATTGGCAAAAACTTTTTAATTGATATTGAAATGATGTTGAAGAAATTTTTTGGGTATTTTTCCGTTAAATCTATTCCTTTTTTAGATTATAATTTTCTAATGGATTATCAAACCGATAATCTATATTGCTCATATATAGATCTTGACCAGATCTCGGGCGTAACAGGAACAATTTTATTAAGCGTATACTCTTCAGACACAAGCGACCAAAAGCTTTTCGGTGATATTCTTTGCTATCAGTTCAGTAAAAGGGGCATGAATAAGTTTGTTGTGGATTACATAGAAGATATCGATATAGATGCGAAAGACCTTCCATCGTTCAAATATATAACGGATGATGGAACAGGGTTCTATTTGTCAGGAGGACGATATCTACTTATGTATGCAAACAAAGTTCAAAACAATAACTCAATAAACCACTTAAATTATTTTTTTATCCATAGCGCCATCCATATACGGTTTAAAATCGTTTTAGAATACTATAAGCGTGAATATGGCCTGTCTTGGCAAGAACGAACGAAGTTATTCGATATTATGCTTCAAATTATGAGTCAAGATAAAGTTACCAACAGATTTTCTAAAGAAGAAATGAATGAAGTCGTAGAAGAGTACCTTAGTATAGAAAGTACGACACCACCTTTTAAAGATATTCCAGAGAAGACGAAAGAAAAAGTTACCTCATAGTTTTTTACTTAGATATAACCCCAATTTTCATCCGATTGGGGTTTTTACTTTAGTATTACCTGCATCATCTACTCGGCGAGAAATGCGTGGAGCAGTGCGAACACATGCTATTTTTTGCCCTCGCTAAACTTTTCAACATACTGCATCCTTTCCATGCTCCGATGATCGAAGACTGCACAACTGACCTCTCCTGCAAGGTAATCGACTGTCACGTCCAATGCCGACGCTATCTTTAGTCGTCACGATGGACGGTACGGCCTCAACACGCTCGTCCTCGCCTATCATCTCCCTGGATACAGCACCCTGCTTTGCCAGATCACTGTGCGACCAGCCCATTCCCTTTCTTAATGTTATATGATATCGTCTACTTCCATAGCTACAATCCGAAAAAGTATACAATTTTCAGCTACCTTTGCAGAGAGTAATCTTTGGGACCCTACACGCGCTAAAATAGATACCGGCCCAAACTAGAAAATACCGCTTGCGCAACCCAACAAACCACTATCTATATATCTACCAACAAACATCAGTTCTCAATGCTCATAGAAGGAAAAGTAAGAACGAAAGCATTAGCGAAAATTTATTCGTGTTAACCGTTAAAAGTCTTATTAAGCCAATTAACTTTCGAAATGAGAATCGACTTTAGTTTCTTTGCAGTCGATAGCTCAACGTCGGTTGACTTTCTTTGCAAGCTGTCCGAAGAAATAAACTGAGCGTTCTTTGTATAAAAATGTCGTGCGAAGAATGCGAATATTTTACCAATATCTTCATTTGGGATTACACCAACTATAATAAACAATCGGATAAATAAAGCCAGCTGAGCAACTGAAAGATTTAGTCGCATTCTTCCTGAAGTTTCTCCGATTGATGGAGCCCGTAGTACCACGCGTCGAAATTTTAATTGATGATGTAAAAAACGTTTCTTTTTATCGATGTATTTCGATATCTGTTCGTCGATTGATGGATTAGTGCGGCACCATTGATCGGTACTACCGCTCGATAATATGTTAATCCGATCTTCGATCCGGCAAAGTACATCGAGCTGTTCATAAAGCCCAGGTTCACTAGCGATGATATCACTACAATGCATGAAGCAATAGGACAAAAACACGGAGCTGTTAAAATTATACCGATAAAGAAAAAAAACGAGCTCCATTGTTGTCTTTGGTTTCCCAGACGCAAAGGCTCTTGAAAAAGCTGCAATATATCTAACGCTTGCGACACTTACCCACGTCTTTGTAATTAATAAATTAAATTCATCCAACAGCAATGCCGCTAGCTGTGGATCGATTGTCGATTTATTCAGATAGACCGTTAATACTCGTAGCCCTGTCGAAAACTCAAGTTTAAGACGAGAATGTTTATAGTTAGATACAGGCAGCACGTCGAGTAATTTCCTATTAACGACAGAAAGAAGCTCTTCCACCCAGTCTGACAGAGATTCTAAAAGATCCAACACATCTACGTAAAACCGGCAGACCTCCTGATTTTCAAGACTCGGTAAAGACGATTCTTCATGTCTAAGGAGAAAACTGTGGAGCGCGTTGCTCGTCTGGACGATAGCAGATAATACGGAAGTCGCCATTTTGCGAGACTGTCCTATTTCTGAGATCAAACTTAAACGAAATAAGTTGATATCATTCGTAATCTCACCTATCAATAGAGAAACAGAGGTTTCGTTTGAAATGGCGAGAACATCTGCCGGAGCCGATCGTCTTTGTAAATCATGAAGCCATACCAGGATGTCATTATTCATAAGCAAAGAAAGGTTTATTGCGTGCGGAGGTTCCATCTTGGAGAAACAGAATTCGTACGCATTGTTGATATAAAGCGACAAATATTATAAAACCATAAAGAATCCGGTACCGCCCGATGGATACTACATTTTTACATTCGAACGTAATAACACGGCAAATTGATTTCGTCTCCGCAGTCTACAGGAGCCTCAGTATTCCATCCTGTTCAGAGTCCTAATCGAGATTCATTATCGATATTTTTCAAGAAAATTGATTGAGAAGGTTGGCTAACGCATAGGCATTCGTTGTGCTATTCGAATCAACTTACAGACCAAATTGATCTTAAAGCCCATCTTCATTCAACCCATTCAAAATGTTATCAATTGCATAATACGCATTCGGCTTATGAATTGTCAGAATTTCATCTCCATCTTTCAGCTCGACCTGGGTCTTAGAGTAGATTCTAATTTCGTCAATTGCCACCATCTGACTTGCACTAATTCGGACAAATTTATTAGAAGGAAGTTGGTCCATCAAATAGTTTAATGACGCTAAAGACACGAAGGTCTGTTGCTGCTTCAAAAAGAGAGTTAGCTCTTTGTCGAGTACCGTGGCATACCGGATTTCATGATGATGTATACTTTCCTCATTTTTTGCCTTGTACCGTCTAAGTTTTACAAATGTACTTCCATTTTTGGTAACAGAATCTATGAAGTCTACTTCTCGAATTGCATCACTAAGCGTCCTTCTCAATAGGTCCCAAGAAGGAATTTTACGCAAATAGCCTTTGGCACCAATCTCATGAGCTTGATATGCGAAATCCGTATAGCCAGAAATCACTATTATAACCGGACGAGGGTCAAGTAAGTTTGCGAACTCCCAACCCATCATCGTTGGCATGTCCATATCGAGAAATAAAATATCAACCGGTTGCAATTTAAGGAGCTTTAAGGCTTCAATAGGATCTTGAGAACGATGAACGATCTTAATATAGTCTAGGCGGCAAAGCATGTACTCAATAAGTGCGGTAGATGTCAATTGGTCGTCAAGAATCATTATCGAGTAAGTCTCCTTTTTCATAGGTAATTAATTAAGTACTACACCGTCCACTTATGGTCGCAACAAATTGGTCCCCGCCATCCGCTGAATCTAAAACGATCTGCAAATTCCCTCTATCAATCCGGCGCTGCATTATAACATAGCCTGTTTTAGAAGAGGCAATGGAATTCCGCTTTGCAAATAGATATTTATTCTGCACACTGAAAAACCACCTGTCATCCCACTGTTCTACAGTCAATAGTAATGGAGCGTTTTCGGAAATCGAACCATATTTCAGAGCATTCTCTATAGGCATTAACAGTATCCCTATCGGCAATTCGACTTGAGGTGCAGCGAATCTATATTCGCAAATTACCGAGGCAGTACCAAAGCACAACTTAGTAAGTTCTACTAGTTGCATGACTTTCTCCCACTCCTCTTCCCAGGTTACGACTTTATCCTCCTCTTGCATTTCAATTGCGTAATGCATTAAGCTGGATAAATCCAATAATCTCTCGATATATTTCTCATGATTGCGTTTACCCAAGAGCCCCATTGTGCCGGTAATCACATTTGCGATGAAGTGCGGTGTGAGATGTTTACTTTTTACCCGCTGCTGAATTTCCGCAATGGTACGTTGTAATTCCTTTCCTTTCTGCTCAGCCTTATGCAATAGAGCTTTATTTAACTTGTACCGTAAAAGAAAGGCCATCACAGCGCCTAGTATTACTATAAAAGTCGTTGCTGTCAAAATTCGTGTTTGAAATTCCGAAACGTTAAATTTATGTGATGGATCATGAAAAACAACCCCAAGTTTGGGTAATAAATCGTAAATCAATGGATACGAGAAGCCGAATATCAACCCAACCATAACGATGAGCGATGAAAAACCTGCAACCCGAACATAAGGACTTTTCGCCGAAATCCACCACCAGCAAATAAAGAAACTGCAATACAATAAGGCAAAAAGGAAACTTATCGCAATTATCTGGTTAATTGGAATTATTACCGAAGGTATTTTCGTATTGATCAACCAAAAGACACCAGCAAAAACGAAAAAACTAAGTGTATTCCAAGAGGTTATTTTCGTTAGATTCATAAACATCGGTCGGCATTTTAACCTCTAATATACAAATTTCAACTATCGCGGGAAAGATTTATTTCTTGAACGCAATAATAACGTCTATCAAAAAGACAGAATCCTTTCCTTGCACGAACGAATAAATAGGGGCCTTGGCAGGCAAATTGTTCATTCCTGCTTCCTAGATCTGTGTCAAGCATACCATTACTATGTAGGTATGACCAGCACTCCCATCGCCATGGATTGTTTTGAATCGCTCTTTCTAACATTCTATAAAGGGCCGTTAGGGCGGTACGTGTAAAATCGTCCTTTTTCTGACCGCTTTTTGGGGCAATAATAGATTGAAGTTCGAGCGAAGTAGCGTTGGTGTGATTCTGGGTTGTAACAAACGGATATATTTTAACATCAAATATAAATGCCAGACGAGGAATCCCCTGCTTACAGCATAGATGTCCTGCAAGAAAAGGAACTCTCGTCCTTAGATCCTTGTTGGATTCATTGCTGCCGGAAGAACCGTCGGCAAATACCAAAACATGCTTGCCTTTTTTAAAGCTACTTCGACATTTAAGCAGCAGTTTGGGATCACTACTAAATAAAAAAGTATAACTACCCTGACCCAGATCATTTATTTTTTGTAACATATCGTTCAGCACGTCCCGAGAGGTAGTATACACCTGCTCATCTAGTATGATATCAAAAACAAGCCCAGAGTCCGCTAGTGCTATAGGAGATTCTAGGTGGCAACCTAAATGAAACAAAGTGAGTATTCCTGGTTTTAGAGTTCTTAACTGATCGATATTCACAACAGTTAAGGCTAAAGGAGGTCGAACACGGTGGTGGAAGGTTCGCCACTTGTCATATAAGGTGTCATGCTCTTCCCACGACATAGTCGGGAAAAACTGGTGGATATTCGCACTGAAAAGTGCAAATTCCCAATCGCTAAGTATAGGATTTAACATTTCTTTATCGATTAAATTTAGAAGGCTCTTGCTGAAGAGCCTTCTAAGGATTTTCTAAGGAGTTACTATTGGACACTTTCTATCAAGAATCTCTTCTTCTTGATCCATTAACTCACGTAATTGTGGCCATCCTGTCAATGTATTAGAAAGGACGGTTTGTGGGTGATTTACGAGTACTTGCTCTTTTAAGTTTTTCATAACTTTTATTGTTTTAAGTGTTACACGCGTCTAAAAGTAGAGTGGCCAATTCTTACGTTCTAGACATTGAATTGCTGTAATATCCGACTGTTTTTTAATACTGAAAAATAATTTCGTATAGAGAAATTATGTGATATATTTACCGGTCGTTGATTTCGTAATTTAGCTTAGTAAGGCATTTTGCGATCTACGAAATTAAAAATGACGCTACCCCCGCTGAAAGTACTATGTGCGAAAAGAACATCGACTTAATACCCATTGAGTTTATATTAGATTGCCAAAACAAATGCCGTGAGGAAGACCTTCCATTTAATAACGACCCCCATCTTCGGTCCAGCACTTTCGAAAGAAAGTGCTAATACCCCCACTCCGCCCCTCCTATTTAATGACGGTGATATTGTTTTTCGAAAGAATAGAGGGAAGACCTGTATAGAACAGAGTTTCAAGGGGCGTTTAGGTTATTTACAACAGTATAACATCATAGTGGACGAAAAAGTATGCATTCCCGTTGAGGTAGACCGATCGGATTTATATGTAGGATATCTTATACACTCGAGAACCAAAATTTTGCTATCTGATTCCGAAAATCAAAACATACTCTCTCTTGATCAAGGACGAGCACGCTATGCTTATTTACCCAAAGGAAATTATAGTATGACTCTTGCAGCCGGAAAATATCAACTTTTCGGATTTTACTTCGACGTGGGGATGTTTGATGACGGAGGTGATCGAGAGTTTCCATTTCTAAAACCTCTTCTGGATGCCCACCGAAATTCCTCGACTACACCGCTAATAAGTAGAGATTTTAGTTTAGATCCGAAAACCGAGGCATATATTCACGCTTTATGCCTAAAAATAAAGACCGGGGACTTATCGAGCCAAATATATCTATTCGCTACAATGAAGGAGTTAATAAAGCTCTCAAATACAAAAATTGAAAATCAGTATGAACCAAAAAACTACAAAATTACAATCGCCGAAGCTGCCAAAATTATCCTTGAATCAAACGTAGAAACGACAGGTGTTCGGTATAAATTAGGTGCAGTAGCCGATAGGTTAGCCATCAGTCTAAATTATTTACAAATAATTTTTAAAAGTGAAACAGGAGAGCCACTCTCACAATTAAAAACACGTATCATCGTTGAAAAAGCGAAGCGACTAATGAGAGAGGGCAAAATGCCGAAGGAGACGTCCGACCTCTGTGGATTTGAGAACCTACCTGCCTTCTACCGATTCTTTAAACGAGAAACTCAAATGACCCCAAAAGATTATATCCAAAGCCAGACAAACGAAACTCATAATGATTCTATTGACACCTAATTAAACTCTCACTGATCTGGCAATAAAATATCAAGAACAAGATAATAATGCATTGTGTTATCCTATCTAAGTTTGTTCAATAGAAATTGGCTTGTGAGAAAGTAGGTAAAGCCATAAAAAATTTACAACATCGCTACTTGCAATTTTGTTCAGGTCACAATTTTCATACTGGAGAAGCCGTTTAACGGTGTCCTTAAGATTAAAGAAATGAATACATTAATAGACCAAATTCGAAATCATATCAATCTGCACGTGCGTTCTTATGAATATGCACTTTCGGTTGTTTTAGCTGCAGCAATTATCATCCTTTTTTTGAATACGGGATTAGGCAAAATAATTAATCAAACAGTGTTTTCTATTCAAATGGGTAAGCAGCCTTTACCAGTTTGGTCCCAGCCAATATTAATATACGCGCTTCCTGTTATAGAGATTTCTATTGTCTTGTTGCTCAGTATACAAAAAACGAGGCTATCGGGTTTCTTCCTGGCTACCATCATGATGGCTATTTACACAATCTATTCATATTTAGCTTATAAAGAAGTTTACGGATACGTTATCTGCGCGTGCGGAAAAATATTCCAGCAAATGGGTTGGCGCGAACATTTTTACTTCAACACCTTATTCACCGTTATTTCCTTAGCTGGATTTTATCTTCAGCACAAAGCCAAAAAATCGAATGTCGAAATACAAAAAAGAACAAATCATACTATGCATAGCGGTTTCCGACGGGAGATCATAAATGACGATTGAAAATAAAAGCTATACCTTTTGGAGTTGCAACAATTCAACACCACAATCCATAGGGATTAAACAGAGTAAGACGCGAGTTACCAAGATGTATAACCAAAATTTTCACGCGATAAATAAATGTTATTAACAATTTAAATTATTCAAAATGAAAAAGATTCTTAAAGCTATCCCATTTATGGCATTATTACTTGGGGTAGGCCTATTCTCCGTAAACGCAGCATTGAAAACTGAATCTACTCTCGTAGATCAAGAATGGCTTAACGATGCAAGCGATCCTACTAATCCTGACAGTTACGTTCAGGTGCCAGCTGGTACACAGAACGACTGTGAAGGAGAAAACGAGGTTTGTGTTGTGCTAGCACCTGCGGATGCTAACGGCAGGCCCGATTTCAGTGCGGTTTCAGGTTTGGAGCAAGCATTGGAGAATAGCACAGATCATCCGAACATCATTAAGGCCCCCTATAATCCTTAATCTGTTTTAAACATGAAAGAGCGCGAATTAACTCGCGCTCTACTTTTTAGCGAGGGTTTTGAGCTATCCCACTGATTTGTATAACTTCTAAAGGGAGCAAGAACGTATATCGCAGATCAGAAGGAACTAACTTATAAACAGTGTTTCCAATTCTTCGCTGAATATTCTTCGCTGATCTTTCCTCCCTATTCAACCGTCGAAGGTCGGACCAACGTATTCCTCCGCGGAACAATAATTGCTTTTCCCTCTCCTTTAATATTAATTCAAGGAAATTGCTTTTCCCCATTCCCGTGTATGCTATGAAGGAGTTCTCCTTCATTCTTGTTTTCATAAAGCTGACAAGTATTTCAATCGCCTGATCGATAGATCCCAGTCTAGTCAAGCATTCGGCTCTAATAAGATAAATTTCATCCAACGCAAGGCCCCCGAATATCGACGAGTTACTTCCGTGGTATCCTCCTTTAAACCGGTAACGACCATTTTCATCCTCTACAAAGAACACATCCTTCCTTAAATCACCGTCCTCATAACCGTCAATCAACAAAGAGTCCACATAAGCGAGAGATTGATGATGGACTCCTGAATTTGCTTGGATTACTGCATGAAAAATAACTTCGCGATTTAAAATTTCAAAGGGCATTGCAGACGATGGCTCTAAATCATTGTAATCTAAAAGTTGATCATTTATAGCAAGGCAGCTATCGGCATAACTCAATGCCGCCTGATAGTCGCCTATAATTAAATTTAAGCGAGCTAATGCTCCGTACGCAGCGTGCTTTGAAGGACGTGTGGCGATGATGCTTCGTGTGGGCAATAAGTGTACTGCGTGCGTTAAATCGTCAAAAATCAGTTCGTAGGTCTCTTTTAAAGAGGACCGAACTATCGGTTCAGTTATATCTGCGTGAATTTTTAAAGGCAGGCCATATTCGGAGTCCTCCACCCCAAGACCATAATAAGGACAAAAAAGCTGCGCCAATTGCATATATGTCCATCCTCTAAAAAAATAGGCACTGCCTTTTACTTCTGCTCGCTCTAGTTCCGTCATATCGCCTTTCTCAGCCTCATCAACCGCGTCCAAGACTACATTAGCGTAGAATATTCGCTGGTATGCGCTCGTCCAATCCTGTACGTTTTGAGCGTCCTCGTCCCAAACATAGGTATCTCTAACCTCTACGGTACGGGATAACCAATCCGCCTCGTCCAAAAAATAGTAGTCAGCTGCGATGTCGCCTGCCGCAGGGTAGTTCATTATCATTCTATCTTCATCATCCAATAATGCCTGCAAATCTCGAAGGTTATCGGGAACAGCTAAAGATCTGTCGGGTTTCTCGTCTAGATAATGCGAACATGAACATAAGAAGCCTATCCAAACGACTAGTATAGAAATCGATTTTACTTTCATAACTTAAAAATTTGCTGTTAAACCTAAGGACCATATCCGTTGTAGCGGAAGCTGTCGGGTGTCTGGATCTAGTCCGTGCTTATTCAAACGCCATAATATTCCTAAATTTCTGGCATACATTGTTACTTTGAGATCTCTAAATAGTCGTGGAGTCTTTTTCGATCGAATATCATAAGTCAAGTTTACGTCCTGGAGTCGGATATGATCTCCGCGTTCTACATTGATTGACGATTCTCTATAAAAATCGTCACGTCTAGCGTTCGACGGATATATCAGGGAGGGAACGGTCGTCCACGACTCATCCCCTGGCTTTTGCCATCGGTCAGTAAAGTCCCCGTGCGAGGCAATACCATTCACAGTAAGCAGTGTCGAATAATTCACCGTTTCTCTTCTAAAATAGTAACGTCCTCTATAGGTTAGGTTTGCTGAAATCGACATTCCACGCCACGTAAAGGTATTTCGGATCCCACCATAAAGCTCCGGAAGTGCCGATCCATGAAATAAAAGGTCATCCATAGACGCTTGCCGAGTTAAAGCAGCATAATCAGAAGATTTCTGTTCATTCAAATAGCCGAGCGGATCGCCATTTTCTGGATCTAGCCCGGCAAACTTATAGCTCACTACTGGATATGCGGGTTGTCCTTCTATTGGAGATACGGAAACCCCTCCGCCGACCCATTGGCTAGGATTTGTTACTTCCCAGAGATATTGAACGACTCTATTCTTATTTGCCGATAGCATAAGATCGCCCGACCATTTGAGTTGTCCAATACTGGCATTACCGTGAAGTGAAAAATCGACTCCCGCGTTTCGTACAATAGCGCTGTTTAAGGTTAGAAAAGAAAATCCAGTTGTAGGATCGGCGTTAACTATACTGAGCAAATCTGTCGCCGTCTTTCTATAAAACTCTATACTTCCGTTTAATCTATTGTTCCTGAGTCCAAACTCTAAACCAAGATTTAAAGATTCGATTTTTTCCCAACGTAGATTAGGGTTGGGCGGATTTTTAATAACCGCATATGGGAATCTCCCTACTCTACTATTTCCTCGGTATTCCAATGTGGTTACTGCAGCTTGGCCATTGGATACATTTCCGCTAAAGCCATAGGTTCCTCGTATTTTCAGGATCGGCAGAGCGTCCATCACAAAGAACTTCTCTTTAGCTAAATTCCATGATCCACCAATTGACCATAAAGGTGTCCACTTGTCATTTGTTTCCACCCCAAACAAGTTGGAGGCATCCCTTCTGGCACTTGCTGACAGTGTATACCGGTCGTCGAACGTATACGCGGCATTTGCGTATAGGGAAACAAATCGTTGTACAGAGCCAAATCCACGGTTGGGATAAAGAATGCTACTTTTAAAACCTAAGTCATCATAGATTGGAAAACGAGTAACATAATCCACGAGCCCGCTGGTTAAAATATCGTCGTTATATCCGTAAAGACGGTTACTATTACCTTCGGTTTCACTATGACGCACCTCCATTCCTCCTATTGCAATTAAACTGTTTTGTTTCCATGACCGATTAAAATTCAGTTGTCCTCGCACAGAATGCGCCGTTAAATAAGAAAGATTCCTGTCTAATACTCCACCTGGTGGTACAGGGCGTATTACCTCATCGTCGGTTATTTGTGTAAACCGGTTTATCATATTTCGGGCATAATAGCTATCTGGACTAAAATGCTGTCTATCTGTCGTAGGCTGGTATTCATATTGGTAATAAAGCTCTGCCGTAAGTCCCTTTAATAAATCGTATCCAACCCGCCCGTTAAAAAGAATATTGTTGGTCGAGATTCTATGGTCATTTAGCTTTAATTCTTCATAGGGACGGTAACGCCAATCCAGCAAGGTTCCTCGCTGCTCAACCTCATCGAGATAAAGGCTTCTATAATCCTTTTCAACAGCAAGTGCCTGACCCGAATCATCTACTAAACGGGCATAGGGATATAGATTTCTTCCGTTCAGCATTTGGAGGTTTGAAATTTGATTATTGCCGGTTGACAAGGAAGAAAATTTAACGCCGACGTTTAGCTGCAATTTTGAAAGTGGGCGAAAACTATTCTGTATATTCAAATTAAGACGGGAGAAGTCGCTGCCAACCGATGTGTGATTATTTTGGTCGTACCCTAAAGAAACCAGAGCTGAATATTTCTCACCCCCACCGCTCAGTGTTGTCGAATACTGCTGATTAACCCCAATACGATAAAAATAATTGGTTAACTGATCTCGCAAATCAACTTTACTTAACTCGTCTAGCTGTGCTTCTAGTTCTGCATCCGATATTTCGCTCTTTGAATGCCTATTCAAAAGCTCTACTACAGGCGTCACCGGCGGCCGGGATGAACTGTTGTTCAACGTCGAATTAAAAACACCTTTCTCGAAAAGAAATCGTTCGACATCGATAAATTCTTTCGAAGATATTTGGGGTAAATAAAAAAGATCCGGGCGCTCGGTTATAGAAGTATTTGCTACCAAAGAAAAACTCCAAGGGCTATTATATCGACCTCTTTTTGTCGTTATAACCAGGACGCCATTTCCAGCTTTTGCCCCCCATATGCTTGCGGCTGCGGCATCTTTGAGTAACGTTACATTTTCTACATCGTTCGGATTAATACTATTTATATCTCCCTCAAAAGGAAAGTTGTCCAATATGATTAGTGGCTTGCTATCGGTAAGGCCCAGTGAGGCAACTCCACGTACGATCATATTTTTTTCATCACCCGCTCTCTTATCGAAAAAAATACCTGGCATAATGCCATCTAGCCTGCTGATGACGTCAGCACCGATCTGTCTATTAAAAAGCTTTTCGTTCACTACTTCGAAAGAACCTGTCGCTCGCTCCTTGGGTAGCTGTTGGTACCCTGTACTAATGATTACCTCCTCAAGCATATTCTCAGATGGACTCATTCGGATGGTAAGGGCACGTAGATCACTGTGTAGGACAACCTCCCTCTCGATCGTCAAGAAGCCTAGCTTTCGAACATAAAATGTATAAGCCTCTTTCTTGTTAGGCAATGGAATAGAAAATTTGCCATCCTTATCAGATACATACGATCTTTTTATACCTTCGATCCTGATTGTTGCGTTGTCAACCGGGGAACCATCGATATTTGATACAATCACGCCAGTCACTAATCGTATTCTATGTTGAGCGAATCCTAGAGAAGTCCACAATCCGGCCAGTAAAAGGATGACGACTTGTAAAAAAAACTTATTCATCGGTTACCTCCTTTTCTACCACGTAACTATATTTTCCAAGCCTTAACGATGCATTCATTAACTTTTTACGGTCAATTGGCTTATCGGAAAACACGAAGACATCCAATTGTCTGTTCTCAAGCGATACGAGCAATCCCTGTTTCCTAAGCGTCTCCATAAAAGCTGGGATATCAGCGAGCTTATCCGGAAGATCGAGATCTACCCGATAATCAATATCCGTCTCATTGATAACAAAGGGCACTGCGCTATCCTTGAGATTATTCATGACGTGGACTAAAGCGTTCAAATTGGTGGCTCTTAAATGATTGCGCGCGCCATTTTTTGAATGCCCAAAGTATACAGGCACACGCTTAAACGCCAAAACGCCATCCAGAATCACCCCCGCTGAGTCTACCTGCTTACGGCGCGGAATATCGGAACCGATAGCTTTTCTGATTACAAGACAAAGAAGCTCTCGCTGAATAATACAAGATTGGTACCCCGTGAAGTCTGTAAGGTCACGTAACATCCGACGTTTAATTTCATCATCCTTTGTGCTCTTTGGTAATACATATTCATAACTATAATTAAAACGGCGGTAATCATAACCATCACGAAGGAAATCAATACTCGCTATATCGCTGAGTACAAATATTCGTCTGGAAGGCATCAACATATTGAACTGAGGACGCATCGCAATCTGAAATAGCCGTAATATTGGTCTGTTTATAAAAAATCCTCTCCTGATATCGTGGGCTTCGTCCACCATCTCGTTAGTAGGATTAATAAAACCTTCCAAATACCCCATTAACGTTGAGTAATAGACTGGCTTATATAGCTTTCGGTCTTGAAAATTTGAGGAAAGTAGCGTTGAATCTAGGGTTGTCTGAAAAGTGGAAAGATGGTAATCCTTTTCTTCCACGAGGTTATTTAGTAGTTCATGATTGACAAAAGGTGGTTTAGTAACTAGCTCAAGCACCCCTTCCCTATTAATAATTGCGACATGAGGCAATGTCTGATGAGGTATCAATCTTTTAAGCATGTCACCAGCGACCACTGTTTCGAATTCCTTTTCCAACTGCCTGATTTGTGGCGACTGGGTTTTAACCAGAAAACTTTTTATATGCTGCTCGCTTTCATGTGTTACTGGCAACAAAACAATGTCATCTGGGAAATCAGCAGCTTGTGCATGCATTTTGGGAACTGTCTGAATACAACTACGACACCATGTAGCCCAGTAATCAAAAATTATAATTTTCCCGCGGTAGTTGGCGAGTTTTACCGTTCGTGTTTTCGCATTGTGTCTAACGAGTTTTAGTGGTAGATTCCATATTTCCTTAGGCACCGTATCTCCGGGTGCCAGCGGTTGAATATTCAACCGCCCATCGGCCCCGCTGTCCTTGCGGGGCTCCTGAGCTGTCACTAGATTACTAAACAATAAAAATAAAAACACCAAAAAGAAGCTGAATAATGTCCGGCTCGGGTTGTTCTTTGATCGGAAAAAAGCATAAAATTGGGAGGTAAGGCGCTTCAATGGCACACAGCAATCCCGTAAGCGAAATTTTTGCATTCGATTTTGATTTGCACGAAACGAAATACGTAGATAATGATCAGACCAAACTAGGTCGCATCAACTACACTATTACATATCGTAGTGAAAAAAAAGAAATTCCGAATGCTTGCAAAAAACAGTGGTTCATAGTGGCTATAACGGCTTGAATAACAATTCATTTCGGAAATGATGAAAAACATCCGGCCAATCTTTAACATATAGAGTGTTAAAGGCTTGAAATACATCGTTTGTCAATAAGAAAAAATTAGCGTAGATTTAAAATGACTAAAAATTAAAACCGATCGCTGAATTTCAACTAGAGGCAATGAGTCGTCATGTCTATATAGTTAAAGAAGGTGGCCGGGACAGACAAGTGCAGGGATTTAACATAGGATTTTACTAAGCGAACGGATTTTTTATATCGCCTAATTCGGTGATCTCACTAGATTTCTGTCCTTACGTCTGTTTCTTTTTACCCTCCTATTCTGGATGGCACGGTACGTTCTTTATTAATGTTTTACGAGAAAATCGACGACCCCAATTAATAATTAAGCCATTGAGTTTCTTCATTAATAATGCTAGTCGTTTCATACTCTTGTTTAGTTATGACACGATGTAACTCGAGAAACTACAAAGAGAGCTAATTGGTTTTGTAAAAACCAATAGGACGAACTCCATAGCTTCGCTCGTGGTACCGTCAAGAACCTGTTAACCGAAGTTAACCGCTACGAAGACTGACATGAAGCCCGCCCCATTGAATATTTGCAAATATACAAAACTCAATGGAAAGCGAACTCCGAGCCAACTTACGTAGCAAAAAATTGACGGTTTTCGAGCGTAAGTGACATCATTATGGACTGGCTTTTTTACCATTCCTTATAGTCGCTATTATTATACAAACAAAATTATTTAAAATAAATGACTTTCGCAAATAAAAAGATCAAAAGTCATTAAAATAAGTCAAAATGACAACATTACTAGGCAAATATTTAGATGATAAAGGTGTTGTAAAATCAAAGGTCGGACAATTAGCCAGAATTAAGAAACCCCGTCTGAACGATTTATGTAATAAAGAAACAGCAAAACTTTCCCCCGAAGAGTTCTATAGGATAATTTTGGCTATCATAGAATTAACTAACGCTGATGATAGCGAGTTTGAAAATGCTATAAACAATATTTTTCCAGAAAGAATTAAAACTAATCTTCTGGAGAGCAGTTCTCAATTGCCAAACGAGATACAATTTTTAAAAAAATATATGCTAAAGCAGAGTGACGTTGAAAATATGATCGGAATGGCGGAGGGGAAAATAAGCAGACTCGCGAGTAAAAAGGTTAAAGATTTACTAGCAATTGAAATTATTCGATTTATTGAGGGTATGGGACTCGAGGTATCTAACACGTTCAGAGAAATATACAAAGAAATCAAATTAGACGCGAACGGCACGACTTAGAGACAGTATAAAGAAAACAAAGTTAACGTATACTCATACTATTTCGTTGCATGCAACGATAGAATTCTGATCTGAATACAATGTCTCCTGTAATCTAGCTATCAAAATTATATGTTTAAAGGCCACGCGTCATAAGAAGGTTATTAAACTAAGAACTATTCTAACAAAAAAATATATGGAGGAGGAAGTAAAAAACATCGTCAATATTGAGCAAGTTGACACAGATGATTTAGAGATATCAAACGATGATTTGTTCAATATTACATCGTGGGGAGCGGACATGTCTTTCCGAGAATTAATAAGTATGTATGAGGACGACGAACTTTTGAAACCGGAGCTCCAAAGAAAGTATGTTTGGGATAAACCAGAAGCAAGTCGCTTCATTGAATCGATATTACTTGGATTACCAATTCCTTCTATTTTCCTTGCAAACACACCTGATAACAATAAGTTGATCATCGACGGATATCAAAGAATAATGACAGTTTATGATTTCGTCAAAAAGGGTGTTTTTTCAAAAGACGGGAAAGCATTCAAATTAACAAATACTGATAAAATAAACTATCGATGGAGAGGAAAATCGTTTAATGAACTTTCTGAATTCGAACAAAAAAAAATTAGACAGACTACTATACACGCCATCATTTTCGAACAGAAACAACCAAAAGACAGTGATTCCAGCTTATTTCAGATCTTTGAAAGAATAAATACAAGTGGAAAGGTGCTAAAGCCGCAAGAAATCCGAAATTGCGTATATCAGGGAAAGTTAAATACGTTACTATTTCAATTAAACCAATATTATAATTGGCGGAATCTTTATGGAACAGAACTCGAAGATCCAAGAATGCTTGATCTAGAGTTTATTCTACGTTTTTTTGCTCTAGGGGGGCAGGATCTAAGAAAGCAGGACAAAGGACAAATTTCGCTAAAAGGATACCTAAATAGCTTTATGGGAGAAAAGGAACATAATCAGGAAGCCTTTATTAACAAGAAAAGGTCGGAATTTATACAAGTGATAGAATTCCTTCATCGACACATCGGAAATAATGTGTTTAGAAATATTTCTCCAGAAGGGCATTATCAGTCGCGTTTTAATCCTACTATTTTTGACTCTATTTCTATAGCGACCAATTTTGCAATTGAAAAATTGGCTGGCGATATACCTACCTTAGGTCTACAAAAAAAACATATATCGCTTTTAAACAACGATAAATATAAGGAATATTCAACATCGAGAACCACTAATATTGACCATATCAATGGGAGAATAAGAATAGCTTGTAGAATATTATTCGATTTAGACTATGAATAACAGGAACGTTCAATCTCTTATAAATGAATGCGATAGCGATTTTGAACGAATCGAACGAATTATTGAAGTCCTAACGAATACCAACCCGGCTGTTCCTTTTCTTACAAAATATGCGATTATAAAAGCATGTGGGACACTAGAGCAAGCGTTCAAAACTTTAATATCCGATTTCGGTTGTGCAGGTCAAAGCTCGCAAATAAAAAGATTTGTAAACATCTCATTTAGGGAGAGTTCGATTAACCCGAATCTCAACAACATTTACAGTTCATTAAGTAAATTCGATAACCAATGGAACGATGACTTTAAACGTTATTTGCATTCCGATACCGATTGCACAAGAATAAAAACTTCTATAAAATCCTTAAATAATGCTAGAAACCAATTTGCGCACGGCGGGAACCCTACTGTTACTTTCAGTGACGTCAAAGACTATTTTGACGACGCAAAAAAAATAATTAGTTATTTAGAAAAGTGCCTAGTTTAGATAAGGTTCCAAATAAACTAAATCACGACTTAACCATGAAACATAAATCAACTATAATGAATACTCGTCAACACAACTACGAAAAGTTGTTTCAAAGTAATAAGGTGCTATATGATCAGTTTATAATTTTGTCAGTAAAATGTCGGTCGGACTTGTAAACTTGATTTCGACCATATCATCAACGTTTGCTCTTATTGAAACGATGTATCCTGCTTTACTTGCTCCTTGCGCAAGCAGAAGAACATTTACCAAAAATCCATCTGTCGAACTACATCTATAAAGGGGTTTTCTGGGGCCATTTGAATTGGTAATTTTCATTGCCTTCGCATACTTAGCAGGAATAGGTAAATACCCCTCGCAGAGATCGGCTAGCAGTATGTCGATAGCTCCCCAGCCTAAGCGGGATTGTTTTAGCGATACAATAAATGAGGCTCCAGTTTTTGGAATGTTTAAATATTTAAAGTTATTATCAAAGTTTGGATTTTTTCAGGGCTTTCAAACAATCAATTTTACGAGATGATATAGATTTCTTAACTTAGATCAGAATCAGAGTCAATCAACTTGAATAGCTTTTGAAATCTACAAAATAATGAATATAGAATTTGACCCCAACAATCGTAGAAGCTGGATGTTTCCAAGGAATATTCGTAAAATATACCCCTGGAAATTGGCTCAGATATGTCAAATATTAGATCAATTAAGCCTTAACGATTGGAGCCAAGAAGCACAAAACGAATTTAGTCGCATGCTCACTTCGGGGAATCTCAAAGGTCAAAATGAAATTAGAGATCCGAAAAGTGGCGGCGCACGCACTTATATTTCCCAATTGGAAAGCCTTGGCTTATTATATAGGACAGATAAATCAATCAGATTTACGTTGGCAGGAAAGAGTCTAATAAACTTCGAAACACCGCTAAAAGTTTTACAGGTTCAATTGTTGAATTATCAATATCCAAGTGTGTATAGTAGCGGGAGAAATGTAAGAATTCATCCTGGTCTAAAAATTAAGCCTTTTGTTTTTGTTTTAAAGATGCTTAAGGATTCACACATAAATTACCTTACTGTTGAAGAATTAGTATTTTTTGTCCTGTATGGACATAATTTGAATTGTGGGCGGCGTATATTAGATAAAATTGACAGTTATCGCACCGCTTTGGGATCCCGGGCTAATCTTCTAAAGTTCATAGACGACCCTGAAAAAGATTTATATACACCGAAAGCTTCAGACAAATCCAATTTCACTAAGTTACTTGACGAGGCATTGAATGTAGCCAATACTTTTAAAAATTATCTCGTCTGCTCCAGTTTAGTTTATGAAATGCCCGGCAGTAAGCACATTGTAATGAGTAATGAATTTAGCGAAATTATAAAAGCTGGGATAGCCGATGCGAATAATTTCATTCCTTATTCTAGTGGACTAGCTGAAAATTTCACGAGAACTTACGGCGCGTGGGATCGTAAAAAGGACACATCCCCTACTATAGAACGAAAAAAGCTTACCAAGGGAGAAGCGATAATTTCCTCACAGTTTTACGAACACATCGGAAACAATATAATGCTTGATGATGCTGAAGAATTTATTAAAAAAATGCGAACTGACTTCGGATTTACTCGAGAACAGACTCTGGGGGTAATTTCGCCCCTCCTACCAAAATCGTTAACTTTTTTTGAAAGCAAATATCTTGAATTGGCTAAGGGAGGTGTTGCAACCGCTAGGGCATTTGAAAAGGCTACTGTTGAGTTATTTGAAAAGCGGTTAGGAATAAAAGCTTTACACACAGGAAACAGGTATAAAAATGGTGTTGGTGGATATTCTGACATTATTCTCAGCAATTTTAAAACGAACGAATGTGCAATCGCAGACACGAAAGCATCGAGTTTTTATACCCTACCCTCAGCTGACTATGCAAAAATGATCAGTAACTACATACCTAATTACAAGCTTATTGAAGAGGTAAAGGATGCTAGGCTAGGATTCATTTTATATATTACAGGGGAATTAGGGGGAGAAATACAAACAAAATTACTTACTTTGTATAAGGATAGTGGATATCCTGTTTCCGCAATAAACGCGAAAACTTTAATAGAAGTCGCGCAGTTAAATGATGTCCAAACAAGAGAAATTTGGGACGTTTTTAAATACACAAAGGTGCTACACATATCAGATTTTCAATAATATGGCAATTTTTAGATTAGGGGAGTTATTCTCTGGACCAGGCGGAATTGCCTCGGGCGCAATGCGCGCATCGGTGAATAATGGAGTAGAAGAATTCAGTATTTCCCATCAGTGGGCAAACGATTTTGATAAGGATACATGCGCTACGTACAAACACAATATCTGCCCCACATCGAGAGATTCGGTTATATGTAAGGACGTTAGAAAATTGGATATAACAACACTGTCCGATATTGACGCTCTTGCCTTCGGTTTTCCGTGTAATGATTTTAGTATAGTGGGGGAACAAAAAGGTATAGATGGAGTATACGGACCATTGTACTCATATGGCGTAAATGTTCTAAGAAAACTTCAACCTCAATGGTTTTTAGCGGAGAATGTCGGAGGCCTTAAAAACTCAAACGATGGCTATGCGTTTAAAACTATAATTAGCGAACTGGAAAATGCAGGATATACAGTTGTCCCTCATCTTTATAAATTTGAACAGTACGGAATTCCTCAAGCTCGCCATCGGATTATTATCATCGGAATCAGAAATGATATAAATATTAGATTTAGAGTCCCTATAATTCCTGATAGTAAAATAGTGACTTCTCGTGAGGCTATACTTTATCCGCCCATTCCCGTTAATGCGCTTAATAACGAACGAACTAGACAATCGGAAACGGTTATTGAACGTCTCAAATATATCAAACCGGGCGAAAATGCGTTTACTGCTTCAATGCCTGATTACCTTAGATTAAATGTCAAAGGAGCGAAAATCAGTCAAATATATAAAAGACTTGATCCTAACAAACCAGCTTATACGGTAACTGGTAGCGGCGGCGGCGGTACTCATATCTACCACTGGGAAGAAAACAGAGCATTAACGAACCGCGAACGCGCGCGACTCCAGACGTTTCCGGATGATTTTGAATTTCTCGGATCGAAAGAAAGCGTAAGGAAACAGATAGGAATGGCAGTCCCACCTCAAGGAGCAAAAATTATCGTAGAAGCGGTGCTAAAATCTTTTGCGGGTATTGAGTACCCATTTGTTGAGCCAAACATAAGACTAGCTGATCAGTTAGTATTGACGCCAGAAGCTGTAGAAATTTGAGATGATAACTGAGTTCAATGAAATTTTTGATCAAGTTTTAGTAGGTCCGATAAAAAATGGTGCTAATAAAATCCGAATTATTTCTGGATATGCTTCTGCAAATATGGTTGCTAGACACGCAGACTATATTAAAAATACTTTAAACAAAAAATTCGCTACCGAACTTATAATTGGTATGGGGCCTAAAGACGGCCTTGAATTAGCAAACCATAAATCCCTCATCCAACTACAAAATAGCTCAGATTTGAATTTTCGATGTAATTATATAATTAATTCACCTCCTGTACATTCAAAAATTTATTTATGGACGAAAGATGATGAGCCCTTTAGTTGCTTCTCTGGATCTGCAAACTTCACACAAAATGCATTCAGTCCGTCTATGAGAGAAACGGTTTGCTCCATAGATCCAAAACTAGGCTTGGACTATTTTGATACCTTAAGGAATGAATCCATGAATTGCGCGGATGATCGTATCATAAATTACATTGATTTCTACGAGCAGAAGCGAGTCCTATTAGATTTTAAAAAGGAGCCCGAGAGAGAAATAAAAACACGAACGTGTTTCGAAGAGAAGGTGACTCTTACTCTACTACACTCGGATAAAAACGAAGTACCCGCTAGGTCGGGACTTAATTGGGGTCAAAGACCAGGGAGAGAAAAAAATCAAGCGTATATCAATATACCAGCCAATATAGGGCGATCGGGCTTTTTTCCCGACATAAGGAATACATTCACTCTCCTTACTGACGACGACAAATATCTAATTTGTGTAAGAGCACAAGCGAATGGAAAAGGCTTGCACACCACTTTAAACAACTCCCTGATGGGCGAATACTTTCGCTATAGACTTGGTTTAAAAAATGGGCAATTTGTAACAATAGAACATCTAATACGCTACGGTAGAACTGATGTAGATATTCATAAATTGGACGAAGAGACTTACTATTTAGATTTTTCTGTTTAGTTTCCTGAATATATAAAACTATATCATTCGAATCGAAATATCGACAATCATCAAATAATGATTCAATTATACTGCTAAACGATGTCCTCTGGGCTCAAAAAACAAGATATCAACATGTCACAACTTTCACCAAGTACATACATAATTTACTATATTATTTCTGAGTAAAATTGAGTTACTAAAGCTAAACTTCTAGCAACACTTCCACCGGTCTAAGAATATCAAAATTTTTTAAGTGTCCCAAATACTCGTTTCGGAACATAGGTGATAGATTTAAATCACTGACACCGGTTATTAATTCTTCTCTAGTAGCATAGCCCAGCATTAATGTATTACGAATCTCAATATTCACAAAAACAACGACTCCTATTTCATATGAACCTTTTGGAACCAAAGGATACGACTCAAAATCTGCAATTATAAGTTCGGTAGTCGCCCCTCCGATCGTTACAATAGGTTTATACCCCTTTTTCGATTCTTTCTCTTCCCATGATATTATCTTCTTTCCGATAAGCTTTTCCAGAGCGAGCTCAGCAAAAGATTTTGTTAAAAATGCATCGAGGTATTTCTGTCCCTCAAATCGATCTCTCAGCTTAGTCATGTTCGGGACATTAAGATGCTCTATCGCAATCTGTTGCAATCGCCTAAAATCATTATAATCTATTTTATATTTATTGCAGGGTCTACCTATTAATTCTCTTAACATAAAAATTTAGTAGCGTCTAAAAATAAATTCTATCTATTAAAACTTCAAATTTGAAAATACAAAAATTTAAAGTAAATACACTGAATTAATATCTAACTTTCTTTAATGCTCCTGAGAATATGGACACTATAAAAAGTGGATGGCGCCAATGCACGGCGTTACATATCTCAACTTCATATTAAATTTGAAATTATACTTAAGCTCGAGAGTAACATCAACTAAAATATTCAATTAGCAGAAAGCATTTATTCTATGGTAACTATAAAAATTTGTCGTACTTGTTCTTTTTTCGTTTAATATGAACAAAAACTGGTTGATAGAAGTTTCTGTTCATCTGAAAATCCACAATTATACAATCTCCTTCTTTCATCTAAAATATCTTTTCAAATTACTTTTTCAGTAGACGTTAACTTTCTTGGATAACGCATCCATCGCTTTTTGATTTCGCCGTTATAAGAATGCGCTCCTTCCGGCATTCGGAAATCTAAGCTGGCATGCGGACGTTGACTGTTATATATCCTGATGATCTTGTCAATATTCTTGGAAGCATCTTTATGTGTTCTCAAGAACGGCATCATCACTCCGAAATTTCACCATCAAGTTATTAGGGAGGTGTTAGTCAAGCCACATCTTTCAAAGCCAATTCGCCCTACTATCGATTAATATCTTTATTTTGCAATAGATGCTGATATTTTTTTCCTTCCGTCAACTAAAATTACGTTTTCTTTGTTATCGAGCTGTAAGTCTTTAAGTATTCTCGTACAGCGTATATATACTTTATCGTTGAAGTATAGAATAGCAATTACTGCATCGTTTGTATTATTTGCTTTTTTATAAACTTCAACTTGATGCTCTAGATTTTGTCTAAGCGAAGAGCTTTTGGCCAGTTTAAATTCGATAATTGTCTTGTCCGTTGCATTTCTTGATACGACAAAGTCCACAGGGCCTCGTCCGTTGTTTACCTCCGAATTTATATCCCAACTTGAACCTTCGCAAATGAACTTAAAAAGTTGTTGAAAAACAGCTTCATTTTGGTTCTCTTGCAGCTTGAATAGATTACTGCCGTTTTTGTTTTCAATAACGTGTTTTAGTGATGCAACTCTTTGTAGAGCCTCATCATAGGAATTTGTAGCTTTGCTTTAAGTCGTGTTCAATTCCTTCAACTCAATAAGAAGTTTCGAAAACACAAGGAAATCTGGATCATATGTATCATAGTCTTCCTTTTTACGGGGGAAATCCAACATGGCACCAAACGGCAAAGAAAAACGATTGTTTTTCTTTGAATTTTCCCGATACAGTTTTAAGGTCTCTTCAATATTTGAACATTTAATTGTATTGACCTTAAATGACTCGAACTCATTTTCCTCTGTATCTCTAAAAAAATCAAATAACTCTTTAAATCCTTCGTCTAGATCTGAAAAAACCAGCTGAAGAGTCAGAAAAGTCGAATTCGCTTCTTTTCTAAAGTCCAAATACCTTTGTTCGTATAACTTTATCATCAAAACATCATCGACAGGAAAGCTCTTCTTTAATATAAATGTCGCTGAGGAAATGTTGTTACGTATACTTATAAAACTTCGATCGCCCGACCAAATTTCTAATTCTTTAAGTTTTGTTATAACGGGATTATAAATGAACGACAATATCAGATCAGACATCGGTGCTATTCTAGATTGAAGAATATCATGTTGTTGTTTATCCCTATAATTGTTATCGGGTTTTATCTATTCCTTTTCTCAACTAAATTTTCCATTTCTTGGCAGAGAGGGAGATACTTCTCAATATACTCATTTTCGTTCTGATCTAAAAAATCTACCAAATCAAATAATACTTGTACTTCTTTTGGTATCATACACTTCGAACTGTGTGTTGCTCTTAAAAATGTGGTGGAAAGTTAGCTATGATAGTATATTATTTTTTCTTTTTCCGATTTTTCTTTCGAGTCACTTCGAGAACATCGACAGGAGTCCATTTATTAGTCGCCGCTGAATATTTTAAATATACCGGATGTACATATTCAGAATTGACTTTCTGACTTTTTATATGATCTAGAACTTTGTCGAGTGATTCATTTATAATTTTATCATCAAGGTCACCCTTTAGCTCAAAATTAAATTGAGTATTTTTGTCAACAATCATTTTAATCCCGAAGGTGATTTCCTTTTCAATCTTATCACGCGAAGTGACTTTGAAAATTTTCTTTCCAGATATTTTATTTCTTATAAAAATAGCTACCTGTTTGATAGCTTCCCATGTGACATCAGTACCGATTCCTTTAAGAAGCTCAAAGATTAGTGAATGATGGAGGCTCAAAGAGATTATAAAATTGAATTCATCAAGACTGTTATTAATAGTCTTACTTAAATTTAATGTATTTAACTCCAAGTTAACTACGGATATATTTCTTGAAATATGTTCTAGATCATTTTCTGTAAAAATACCCCGGTGTACTAAATTAACCGCATTATTCCTAGATTTGGGCGATCGATTTCCTTGGTTGACTAGTTCTCCTTGGTCTTTAAAGACATTCTCTTCATTACTCATAATTATTATCTGACAATTAATAACTCGTTTTATATAAATCTACTAAAAACCTTTGTGCAAAGCAAGTCTTCAAACCTAGATACCCTTTCTAATGTAAAATATAGCCTCAAATCCAAAATATCTTCGATCTATGAAGCCTATTTATATGGGCCGGAGTGCCATAAAATTTTTATTTTAAAGACGAAAAACATCGAATACGCCACTCTTTTATTAAGAAAAATTCAATCTTCCAAAAGCCTTAGATCACACTCCTACGTATGCTTTAAACCCTTTTTTCCAAAAAACCAAAGGGGGTGTAAACAATCCGTACACCCCTTACACTGTTTTCACATTCCTTAATCCATTTGTTTTGTATCAATCTATTAAGCAGCCCATTGTGGAAAATCACAAAGCCATTATCCACATCAAAAACGCTGTAAATAGAAATTAACTAAGGAGCTCGCCGCGAGGTAAAGAGAGCCCGACCGATCTTTGAAATATAGGGACAAAACATTATCCAGTCATAAACTGGAAATTTTGCGAAAGTGAGGTAACTCTTTTTTGAGAGTCGCACCAAGATACTGAAAGCGCATTGGCAGGCGTAAGCCCGGTCTGTACAGACTGACGTGAGTAGTCCCGAACCAAAACATAACCGGTAAGAGCGAATCAATTTGGGCTCGATACCCATTACCGGTTCTACACTGAATCGTGATATAACTCCAAACAAACGAGCTCCCCTATCCACTAAAAACAAAAAAGCTATGCAAACACAACTAGATTTAAACGAATTAGAGAATATATCAATCGCTGACTTCCTTGCTAGGCTTGGTCACTACCCCCAGCACAAATCAGGAAAAGAGTATTTCTACCACAGTATGATTCGCGATACCCCAGGCAACACCCCGTCATTTGCCCTTTGGGATGCTGGCGGTAAATGGATTGACTTTGGAGGACCTGGCGCGGCCGGGATATCAGGGGGTGGGATTATTCAGCTGGCTGGTGCCTATTGGCCGGGACAGGATTTTAAAGAACTGCTAGCGAATATTTCCAAAACGATGAACATCAATCTCCCCACTTTAAACGCTGACCAGCTGAAAGAGATCAAGACGATCCCTAAACGGCACGAAGGTTATGCCTTTGAGCTCCAGGAAATCAAACCCGTTGGCTCCCACCCTGCATTAACCGGGTATTTAAAATCCCGCGGGATTTATCAAATAGCCGCGGGTGAGCTGCAAGAAATATACTACTGGAACAGGAACACACCGGATCAAAAGAAACCCTACTACGCGCTCGGATGGAAGAATGAACATGAGGGCTGGGAGTTTGCAACAGCCAAAGGATTTAAAAGCAGTATTGGGCAAAAAGGAATTTCGATAGTAAGCGGAGATACGAGCCGCGCAGTTCTGTTTGAGGGATACATGGATTACTTAAGCTGGCTCACCTTGACCGAGCCCAAAACCAGGCCTACAGCGATCGTGCTGAATTCAGTAGTCCTTCTCCAGCGGGCAATCGATCGCGTAAAGAATGTGCCCAATATCGACGTGTACTTTGATAACGATACCGCGGGAAAGGCCGCCACAAACATGTTGCAAGAAGCACTGCCCCAGACAAAAGACAGATCGCATTTATACAGAGATTTTAAGGATTACAACGATTATCTGAAAGATACCTTAAACATTGAATATGATAATGAAAAAAGTCAGATGCAGACACCCGAAATAGGCCGTTAACTAAACCCGATATAAATAATTCGCTCCCGCAACTAACTATTAAACGATGAATAAAGAAGTAAAAACACCAATCAGACAAAACTCGAACCATCGTAACTTTCGAACAACCGTAAATCTTACAAAACAGGAATACGAGGAATTACTTCGCCTGCAAGCACTTTGGGAATGTTCATTCCCGCAGGTTTACCGGCGAATATTATTTAACACCAAGCCTGTTGTGCTAAACACCAGAATAACTATGGAGTCTCTGGATAGACTTGGATTAGCGCTTAAGGATAGTAATGACACCCTAAACAGACTTCTAGAAGATATAAGTACATCCAATAACTCGGCTGACACGATCCTTCAAGAGCGTGGAAAAATAACCGGTGCCGTTGACGATTGCAGATCGAGAATCGAAGAATGCACCACAGCAATGCTGGGACTAATTAAAAAAATATGACGGCTATCTCACTCAGTATTTTTAAGCACAATGCCACCTTTAAAGGCGTAAATTACAACATGCGTAAGGTCTCTTCTGGTGATGCGGAACTTCTTAGCAAAGCCAACTTCGATGCACTTGCCTGCCGAGAAAACCCGAGCGCAGATGATTTCAAAAATTACCTGCAGGCAATTACCAGATCAAACAAAGACCTTCTTTGCCGGCAGTTTCACGCTGCCATCGGAACAAGAGAAAAGTCAATATCTACAAAATCGCTCGCTAAGGTCGCCGAGCGTTGGCTTTGGGAAATGGGCTACAAGGGGCAACCCTATCTCATCTTCGGCCATTACGATACCCCAAATCCGCACGTCCATATCGTCTCTAGCCGGATTACCTCATCCGGAAAGCTAATCCCCAGCCAGCTGGATGTTCGCCGTGGACGGGAGGCGATGAACAAGATTTTAGGAATCGACCTAGATGCTAACACAAAAAAAGCTTTCGAAGAAGCGATGAGCTATAGGTTTATTAGCATCGAACAGTTCAAAACACTTTTGAACACGATGGGATATAATCTCACCAATAAAAGCGGCGAGCTGCGCATTTATTTTGGGAACGTTCTTCGCCTGGCAGTCCCCCTAGAGCAGGTGCTAGAACGAGCATCGCGCTACCACACAGATGACGCGCGCCTAACCGAAATTCGGACATTATTTGAAAGCAGCAAAAACAGCGTCAACCCTGCCCTATATGAGCTAAATCGCTACATGCATGGCCGCTGGGCTACTAGATTCACAGGCTGGGATTCTAAGATGATACAACTGCTCGAGCAGCAGCTGGATATTAAGATCATCTTTGAAAACAGCTACAGTGAGCTTCCGCACGACTATATGATTATCGACAGAAAGCATAAACATATCTATAATGGCGAGCAGCTCATGCCCCTAGCAGAATTCACCAAAGAGCAGCTTTATAGAAGCAAAAGCAGCGAGTTTGAGCCAACTGATCCCGCTAGAAATCTGGAACCGATATCCCCTACCCGGGAAACTGACTGTCCTATGAACCATACAACCCCATCTGGGAAACCGGCTGGGCAGCAGGATCCTCAGCGTTAAAACCCAGCCCGTTATGCTTATCATTTTTACCAGTCCAAAAGGAGGAACAGGCAAAAGTACCCTCACCCTTTTATATGCAAACTACCTTTTTCAAGTGTTTAAAAAGAAGGTCTGTATTCTGGACATCGATAAAAACCACGCACTTTCTAGAAAAGCGAAGCGTCATCCCGATTTTGGACGTGACGAGCGTAGCTTCCCAGTACTGGCTTCCAGAATGGAGGATATCGTTGAAGCAAGAAAGGAGCTCAAAAAACAAATCTTCGATGTGGTTCTTGTGGACCTTGACTACGCGCTAACGGAGCAGTACCTTCGCGCCCTGCAGTTAGCAGATCTCCTGGTCTGTCCCTACCGAACTGATGAACTAACCTTGGAGGCGACACTTGCTTTTGCTATGCTACTAAGTCTGAAAAAGATAAATGCGGTTACCCTCTTTGTTCCTAACAGAATAAAAATTCAGGCAGAAACAGGGCTGATCCGGGACATCGAATCTATTCTTAGCGGGCACGGAGAGATAGCGCCTTCCATCCTTGATACTGCGCTGTTTGAACAGCTGGAGTTTTTTTGTAATTCCAAATCCATTAAAAAGTACGCCAGCGCTGCACTAAGCTTTATCAAGCAGCACAGCGTGTAGCGACTTTTATTGTTAACCAGAAATATAAACTTGGTTCGTTCTCCACGAGAGCCGCTTTTCCCCACGACCAATTTTATTTTGGAGACTTATTTCACCACACCCTATTAAAACGACAACCTATGAGCTGGACAGAATTTCTTCAAATACTCGGTCTCCTGTATGGGGTCTACTACGCCATTTTAATTGCGATAGATCATTTGCGCCAGGGAGCCTACAAATCAAATACAGAGCAGCCCCTTGTTCTATCCTTTGTCGAGCAGCCTCCGCAGGACGTCTCGGTTATAGCAAGTCCGGTAGAACCAGTTATTTCGACTCCGCCGCAGACTCCGCCTTCCGCCGCTAGAAGCTGGGAAGATGATCTTCCGCTTCTAGATCCCCTGGAGGACGAAGATAACGAAGAAGACGAGGACGAAAATGACCCGGATCAGCAGGAGAGCCATGGAGGAGATACTGCTGAAGACAATCCTGGGGAAGCGGTCCTATCACTCGCCTCAGGGATCACTGATTTCACCGGTGCCCTGAGCCTAGAAGGTCTGCTTGAGCAAATCGAAGAGCAGAAAGTCGAGATCGTTCAGAAACTTTACGCCAAATACGCTCCCCATGAAAAATTGCAAGTTCCTACTGCTTCTAGCGCTACTTAATTCGGTATGGTTATCCGCATTCTGCCAGCCCGGTACCACCGAATTTAGCCAGGTCGCAAGAGACATAAGCCGCTGGTATGATCACCTATCTAGTCTGGTGCTCGTTATTGGAGCCGTCTGCGGGCTTCTTGGCGGACTGCGGGTGTTCAGCAACTGGCAGCTCGGCCGCCACCACATCGATGCGCAGGTTGCCGGATGGATCGGCTCCTGCATCTTTCTCTCGCTGCTCTCGGCGTTCATTCGGGCACTATATAACCTTTAGCCAATCAACTTATTTTTTTCACTTTAAATCTATTTTAGCAATGAAAACAATTTTCAAAAAAGCGCTCAGCGCTACCGTATTTTCTTTTAGTTTAAATCATGCTATTTACGCGCAGGGCGGTACCACCGGCATTGATGCCGCCTCATCGGCGCTCACCGGATATATTGATCCGATGACCAGCCTTATTCTTGTGATCGGCGCCGTCGTTGGGCTCATCGGCGGGGTGCGCGTGTTTGTCAAATGGAACTCGGGTGATCAGGACATCAACAAGGAACTCATGGGCTGGGGAGGTTCCTGCCTTTTCCTGGTCCTGGTGAGCGTAGTGATTAAAGGATTTTTTGCTGTCTAATGAGCGGGCCGTCTTACCGGGTCTATAAGGGTCTCCAGAGGCCACTTGTCTACAAGGGATTTGCCGGAAAGTTTATCTTCTGGGGAATCGGTTCCATCATCGGCGGGATTGCTCTGGGCGGGCTCATCGGCGCGATTACCAATATGTATTTAGGCGCACTGGTTCTACTGAGCGTCGTAGCGGCCGGCCTTAGCTACACCTTTTTTAAGCAAAAAGGCGGTCTGCACGCTAAAACCCGCCACCACGGAATCTTCGTCCATCCGGCAAATCTCTCCCTACACCGGCTTAACAACCAATCCCATGAAAAAACAAAACAAAAACCTGTTCTCGCTCCCCTACGCGGGGATTGATGCGCACCAGGGCCTCTCCATCATAACAGGCACCGGTGGGGAGATGTCCGTTATCATCGCGATCACCAACCCCGCCCTGCAGTATGAAGCTGACACCCAGAGCTACCTTAGTTTTCAGCATCTTTTGCTCAATGTAATCAAAACCCTCGGCGAGGGTTACATCATCCAAAAGCAGGACGTCTTTGTCCGCAGAAACTACAGGCCAGCGGAATCGGAAGAATACCTGCAGCAGAAATACCAGCAGCATTTTCGCGGCCGCATCTATACCGATGTAAAGACGTATCTTACCATCACCCGGCAGGTCAAAAAAGGATTGTTTTATTCTTTTAGTGAAAAGCAACTGGCCAGCTTCACCCTGGCGGTAACAAAAGCGTACGAGCTACTTGTTGGCGGAGGTTTACATCCTCGGATACTGGAAAAAGCCCAGATCGAGCGGCTTATCAACAGGGTGCTCGCGATGGACTTTGTGAGCCCGCATCCGGTGCTGGATAATATGCGCGTAGATAACCGGCAGATCGAAATCGGTGAGCAGCCCCTGCGCTGCCTCTCGCTTGTCGACACCGACAGTTTCGAGCTGCCTGATCAGGTTGCTCCCTATCGAAGTGACGCCCTGGGCGCGCAGATCAGTGACTTCCCGGTGGACAACCTCTCCTTTCTGCTGCAGGTGCCCGGTCACCGGACAATTATTTATAACCAGCTCATCGAGATTCCCTCCCAGCGCGCTACTATCAGTAAGCTGCAGCTCAAAGCAAAGCGCCATTCTGGCGTTCCCGATCATGCGAATCTAGCTTGCGTAGAGGATATTGACAGCTTGCTGGCCGGCGTAGCCCGCGATAATCAGCTGATTGTCCGCGCCCATTTTGGGATCGTCCTGAGCGCCGAAAAAGAGCATATCGATAGCGCCGCCAATTTTATTGAGGCGTCACTCTTCCGCCGGGGCATCATCCCCTGCCGAAGTGCCTACAACCAGCTCGAACTGTTTCGCACCAACCTGCCCGGAAATGCCGTAGAGCTAAAAACCTACGACTGGTTTTTAACCACCGCCGATGCTGCGCTCTGCCTGTTCTTTAAAGAGTCCCTGCCCGTTTCGGACCCTTCGGAGTTTTTAATCCACTTCACCGACCGGCAGGGAATACCTATAGGCATTGACCCGGCGGATCTACCCATGCAGACCGGACGGATCAATAACCGAAATAAATTCGTGCTGGGACCATCGGGCTCGGGAAAAAGCTTTTTTATGAACGCACTGATTCAGCAGTACATGCTCTACAATATGGACGTGGTGATCGTGGATACCGGCCACTCCTATTCGGGCCTGTGCGCTTATTTTGGCGGACGGTACGTGAGCTGGACAGACAGCAGTCCTATCACCATGAACCCCTTCACCATCGGTAAAAACGAAGACAACATCGAAAAGCAGAATTACCTGGTCACCCTGATCAGCGTGCTCTGGAAAGGCGCCGACGGAGAGGTCGCTCCCATCGAGCGCGATATTATCTCCAGCGTCACCAACAGCTACTACAAAACATATTTCCAGCACCTGGAAAATCCAAACACCGCGCAGATCAAATTATGCTTTAACTCCTTCTACGAGCATGCCCTGGAGCGTATTCCTGAGATCATGGAAGAGGAAGGCGTAGCCTTTGCCCTGAATGATTTTCGCTTTCTGCTCAAGAAATTCTACCGCGGCGGAGAGTTTCAGACGATCCTAAATGAAGACACCGTTTCCTCGCTTTTAAAAGAGCGGTTCATTGTCTTTGAAATCGACAATGTAGCAAATCACCCGATCCTGTTTCCCATTGTCACCCTGGTGATGCTCGACGTAGTAATGCAGAAAATGCGGCAGCGTCTGGACCGAAGAAAAGCTTTCATCGTGGAAGAAGCCTGGAAAGCGATAGCCTCACCCCTGATGGCAGGTCAGCTCCTTTACCTTTACAAGACAGCCCGTAAATTCTGGGGCGAGGCAATCGTTGTCACCCAGGAACTGGGCGATATCCTGGGTAACGCCACCGTTAAAGATTCCATCATCAGTAACTCCGACACCGTATGCCTTCTTGATCAGAGCAAGTTCAAAGATAACTACCAGCAGATCGCAGGCCTGCTCTCGATCAAAACCGAGGAGCAGCGCAAGATTTTCACCATCGGAAAGCTGGAAAATAAAACAGCAAGAGGACGCTTCAAGGAAGTCTATATCCGCAGGGGAACCAAGGGAGAAGTCTATGGCGTAGAAGTGAGCCTCACGCAATACCTCGCATTCACGACCGAAAAGCCAGAAAAGAATGCCGTGGAAAAATACACCTCGGCTTACGGCAATTATAAACTCGGCTTAGAAGCCTTTATTGCCGACATGCAGGCCTCCGCACTCCCGCTGGATCAGTTTGTAAAAAAAGTAAATAACCAGGAACCATTAACGCCCATCCCAGAACTAGCCGAATCCAGCCATGAGAAATAGCCGATTTAAATTTTCGAGCATACTCTTTTTGATCTTAAACGCATGCGGTCTCCAGAGTATAGCGCAAGTGTATATCGATCCGGCCGTGGCGGCAGCTACGGGCGTACATGCGGGGATTATGAACAGCCAGCTCTCGGATGTAAACGATAAGCTCACCCTTATTCAGCGCGGACAATTGGCGGTGACCGGGCAGCTGGTCGTGATTAATTCGCTGCAGAAAAAGATCTACCAGGGGCTCAGCGAAGTATCCGGTGCCGTGCGTTCGCTGCTTTCGGTGAAAGAGATTGCCCAGGTGACGCTCGGCATCAGCCGCGACATCAGCAAAGTAATGAACCTGGCGGGCGAGAATCCCGCGCTGCTGCTCTTCGCCGAGTCCGGAGCACGCGAGTTTAAAACCCGCGCCACAGCGCTTGCCTCTCAGGTCAGCAGCTTTGTGCTGAAAGGCGGCAAAGAGAATCTGATGGATGCCGGCGAGCGGGCCAAGCTGTTAAATCACATCTTAAGCGAGCTCACCCTGCTGCGCGGTATCGTGTACGGCATGTACCGCACCATGTTCTGGGCGCAGCAGCGCGGAATACTAAATTCGCTGAATCCTTATGCAGGATTTATCAATATTGATAAAAAGATCGCCGATGATGTGATCCGCCGATCAAAACTCCTAAAACACTAACCCCTAAAAAACGATCATGAAAAATAGACTTTTATATTGCTGGCTACTGCTGGCGCTGGCTGCGTTATGCTACCCCGCCTGCTCCCTTTACGCGCAGCTCAATGCAGAGCTGCTCCATCAGCTGGTGGAACACAGCAAGGATGAACATACTCGTCAGGTTACAGCGCGCAATAAACAGGCGGTAACCTCAGCCCAGGAAGAGGTCAACAGCCATAAAACGGCGGACCTTAAAGCCGGCTACACACTGCTGGAGTCCCGCTTTAAAACGCTCCAACAAGCGCTCCAGGTATTAAGTCTGGGGCTGGAATCTGCCCCCATCGCCCGCGATATTGCTCGGCAGCAGCAGCGGGTTATTGACCTTGCCGCAGCGCATCCCGAGCTGCTCATTATTGCGCTTACTGCCCAGAAGGAAATTGGTGTTCAGGCCAGTTTGCTCACCCGCTTCCTGCTCGGACTATTTATCTCAGCAGGCGATCTTAACCAGATGAAAGACAGTGACCGCCGGATTCTCTATAGCTACGCCGTGAACGAGCTGCGGGCGCTTGCGGCCAGCATCCGAACGCTTGCAAAGACAATGGAAGCTTCCGTTTATAAAAAGGATCAAAATAGCTCCTCATTTGGCGAATTTATCAATATCGATATCCCTATTGCTGACCAGGTGCTACAGCGGGAAAAAGAGTAACCTCCGGTGACCTTTACCATAAATCATTCTCAGGATCCCATGAAAACAGTTCTTCTCACCCGGCCCGCCATCTTACTACTTATTTGTCTATGCACGCTTACGCGCGGATACAGCCAGAGTTACGTGACCATTATTATCGATGCGAAGCATTTAGCCATCGTGAATGAAAACGGCGCTGTCCGCTTAGCGTCTGAAGTAAAGCACAACGACATGCTGGGCAGCATCCAAAAGAACATCGATGAGATCAATCTGAATCTCTCGGCCATGCAGCTAACAAAAAAGATGGTGCACCGTAGTCTGTCTCAGGTAAACGGGCTGCAAAAAACAGGACGAGCGGTGAAGCATGTCAGCCGGCTGATTACTGAAATTATTCTCCAGAGCGCCGGCATGCTGGATGAGGCAAAGCATGAGCCCTGGCTCCTGCTGTTCGCTGAAGGCGCTGCCCGCCAGCTAAAAGATCGCGGGATGAACCTAGCGAGTGAAGTATCGGCCTTTGTACTCAAGGAAGGCGGGAACGTGCTCATGGATTACAGTAAACGCGACCAGCTGCTGCGAAAGATCATTCTGGAGCTAAAAGTAATACGCGCCCTGCTTTATTCTATGCGCCGATCTATGTATTACGCCAAGATCAACGGCGTGCTGCAATCCGCAAATCCTTTCAAAGATTTCATCAATAAAGACAGGCGGCTGGTGGATCAGATCCTGCAAGATTATAAAATATTAAAGCCCTAAAAACAATTAACATGAACTCCATAGCATACCTAAAGCTACCGGCAACCCTAATGAGCCTACTTTTATTGTTAGCGATCCCACCAGCCAGCGGCCAGAATATAAAAAGACAGACGGATAAACATATTGTTAACCAGCACGAGCGCATGGTCTTTAAAAGCTGG
>NZ_JABMCQ010000210.1 GCF_013179575.1 Sphingobacterium shayense
TCCGGTTAAGCGGAATTGTTTCACCGGTACTTTTCAAAAAACTTGACGTGTTAGCTTTAACACTAAATGTTGGTAGCAATGACACGCCGAGGCTATAGTTGCCAACTACCACAGAAGAATTAAGTTGACTACCGTTTATAATATTTGCTTGGGGAATCGTTACGGTTACCTGGGCGCACACCGAGAATGCCCAGCAAAAGAAACCGATAAAAAGACCTACCGCGTTAATATGTGATTTCTTTCTCTGCAATTTTCAAGTCGTATTGGCTTCCTGCGTCTAGAATGGCGACGGCAAGATATTTCCCACGATCAAGTTTCTCCGGCAATAAAAACTCTACCCATTGTTCCGCCTCTGGCAGCATTGCTATTGCGATAGCCTCTACGGGAATCTCCTCGCCAGTTCCCATATTAGTAAGTTCGAACCGTACATAAGCATCTTTATTAATTGCGCCTGTATTTTTGATCTTCACATTTATCTGGCGTCTTGACCCGCCCTTAGTATCTGTATTCCCGCGATCTTCAAAGGCAAGAAACTCGAGATCACCACGATAAAGTCCCAAAGGAGTATGATACACCTGCACCCCGACCTCTAAAAGTACGTTCACATTGACTCCTGGTTTCTTATGTTCCTGTTGCTTCTTGACTTGGGTAAAAAACACCATACTATTGGTTTGCCCTGCGGGCAATGGATAACTGGGAATATTCATCGTTAAATTTATGCTCTTGGTTTCTCCCGGGGAGAGCTGAGCGGAATTCTCTGAGAGCTGTAGCCACGATACATTGGATTCTGGTCTAGAACCAGCGACATGGTATACCTTCACCCCCAATGAATCCCTATCCCAATCGTTCATTGATGCAACAAAATTAAATTCCTCGGTGGATGTATTGGTGAACGTGATTGTCTTACTGACCGTTTGACCTGCAGCGCCAGAGAAAAACACACGTGATGGAGCAACAGCGATACCCTGGCCAAAGGCTAGGGTATCGCTTATGCATAATATTATGACCGCTAAAAAATGCCTCACAAACATCCTCACATTTATAATCCTTTCTCCTTATAATTGTGTGGCCGTATAGGTCACCGTCGCCGTGTACGTTCCTGCAGCAAGCCCCAGTAACGGTGTCGGATCAGCTATTTCATAGTTAATTTGATAAACAGCGCTTGTAGATGGATTTGCCGTGTTTAACAGTGGTTCTGGAGAAAGATTTAATGGCACGTTCTCTATTGCAGTACCGCCATTTGCAGTTACTGAAGCAGGATCAACTGACACAGTAACAATATCTAAAGCAGGGCCAGTTGGTGTAAACTCAGTCGTAGCCTGAACAGAAAGATTGTACTCCTGATTGCTGATAACAGTGAAATGGTTCGGCTTATTAACGATCTGTTCTTGCGAATAGTCATCGGCATCTACGTAGTTAAAGTCAACTATCGGATCCGGCCCCAATGTAATAGATATAGCATCTGTAAGATTGATATTGACAGTAACGTCCGATGTTGTCGCTTCAACCTGCGCATAAGCGATTTGTCCAAAACAAACAGCTGCAAACGTAAATAAGGCTATTAATAGATTTCTTTTCATCGCATAAACATATTTAGTGTTAATTATCTAACGCAAAATTAATCCTAATTGTTTGAAGATAAAAGTAACTGCGGTCACATAATGATGTTATGAGATTATAAAACTTTACAGACGGGTAGTACCCACGGAGATCTCACTCGAATGCGGGATAAATTGACGCTAGAAACGTTAATCTATTGCTTTTGGGTAAGAATTACGCAAGTTACAACGAGAGGAGCTCGATTTGTCCCATCAATAAAAACAGCCGCTAATCCTGCGGGACAGCATTCAAATCTTTATACACGAATACGGGTTTGCCATTTTCGCAGCGAACACCTTCAGGCTCAATTACCCACATACAATCCGAGATGATATTATATTTTTCGTTGTATTCCTTTTCGCCCTGCGTATAGCGCTGGACCATTTCTAAAAATTCATCGACATCGATAGAGGAAGGGTAAGCGATATAGGCTACCGCGCCACCGCAGGCCTTATGCCCTAGCGCTGCAACTGCCCATTGCGAAGAATCGTTGCATGGTACATCTTTCACCATCTCTTCGATCTGAAATTTTAATTTGTCTAAAGCGTCTCGATCAGCCCTCCTATTTTTTTCTCCCGTTTTTTCACACGATAATAATGAGAAAAGGACGATACTAAATGTGATTAAAATTCTATTCATTACGTTTAAATTTTGGTTGAACTATAACTACAAAACGTAACCAATCTGCAAAATGATACAGTTATCCGGTTCCGGAGGCCAAAACAACTGGCAATATTTTATTATCTGGGATCGGTCTTAAAAAAAAACCGCAATAATTAGCACGAGATAGAAACGAAAACACAAACATCTCAAAATCAATCTTTTAAACCATTGAGCCAGTTATAACTAAAGCAACAAATAATCGGTTGTTCAGGTTCTGGTCTAAATAGAAAATCGATAAAAATCAACATGGTTGATCCTTACCGATTTTACAACTATACTTTCAATTATTCACTTCTCTTCCAAGCGATAACCGAGATTTCCACGTTTACGTTCTTTGGCAGCGTCTTTACTGCGACACATTCACGAGCAGGTTGATTGTCAGTAAAATATTGAGCATAAACTTCATTGATCGTTCCAAAATCGCCCATGTCGCTGATAAATATACTCGCCTTCACGACATCATTAAAGCTATAACCCGCAGCATCTAAAATGGCCTTTACGTTAGTCAGCACCTGATGAGTCTCGTCTGCTACACCTGAGCTGACTAGTTCCATTGTTTCTGGAATCAGTGGAATTTGACCAGAGACATAAAGCGTTTCACCAGCTTTAATTGCCTGGTTATAAGGACCGATTGCAGCAGGAGCCGAGTCCGTATTTAAAATTTGTTTGTGTGACATATTAAATTACTTTGAAAGGAATATTTTATAAATTATCGCCAAGATAAATAAGGTTATAGCTGCAATATTCATAATACGCATTGCCTTGCGGTTAAATTTTGATGACTTCGATAGCTCTGGCCTGTTATCTCTTGGGTTCATATAGGCTAAATTACGGTGCAAATTCTGAAAATCAAAAATTATTACACCGAGCTATGCCTCCCTGCCGAGCTATATTTTCCAAAATAACATACACTTTTAATTAAAAAAGTGTTCTTAGCGCCGTTTTGCATGCCCGAATTACAGACAGCTATACCACAGCCCAGTATATTATGTTACATTTGTAATGAATTATTAATTCGGAATAATAATTGTTATAGTCATTCAAACTACTCTAAGCAATATATGACGCGTTTTAACGTTACCCTTAGTTCAGTGCTACTATTATTAACTTCCCTGACGCTAGAAGTCGCACAGGCACAAGTTAACAGCCTACCATATTCTTATCAATATATGCAGAAATTTAACGACGTTCTGTATTCACCCGATACCAGGCTACATACCGCATCGAAACCCATACTCTTTAAAGGAGATATTTTAAACAAATTCGACTCGCTGCAGACAACGAACCCTGTTAATTCGAACAATTGGTTCCTACGAAAAATTTTCAATGAACATTTAGTAGAAGTAACCAAGGAAGATCATACATTTTATCTTGACTTTCTTCCAGATTTCATACTGGGTAAAGAACTAATTGGTGAGGACAAAAGAACGACCTGGCTAAACACTAGAGGGTTTCAAGGAGGGGTAACAATCGGCGATAAATTTACGTTCCATGCAAGCTTCTTTGAAAACCAAGGGGTATATCCAAAGCACATCGATGACTACGTCGATAGAAATGGCGTTATGCCTGGCCAGGGTACCGTGAAATTTGGAGATGACTACAAAAAAGATTGGATGTATGCCACGGCTAGTCTGACGTACGCATTCAGTGACAAATTCCAAACCACATTGGCCTACGATAAAAATTTCATAGGAGACGGATATAGGTCACTACTACTGTCAGATTTTTCGGGAAACTATTCAAACTTGAAGTTCACTGGTGAACTCGGAAAGTTTCAATATACCTCCATATGGGCCTACATGACAGACCCAAGGAATCCACGCATAGCCCCGGAGGACACCGAGCGGCGCTCAGGAGATGGAATTAAATACGGTTCCTTTCAATATATCGATTACAACGCAACGAACCGTCTGTCAATCGGTTTACTCGCTTCTTTTGTTTGGGGTAACCAGAATGAATATGTCGCGCCCCAAGGAGATCAAATTCCCTACATGGATTATTTCAATGCAGTAGAATATCCACAGGGGCCTCCCCCTTTCAACGGTGTAGCAAACACCGCCGAGACATCATATGCATCTTTAGGACTTAACGCAAAATATAAAGTACTTCGCAATGTAACTGCATACGGACAGCTGATGCTTGACGATTTTACAGGTAGCGAATTGTTTTCTGGAAAAGGCCACGTGAATAATAAACTTGGAGCGCAGATAGGTGCCCGTGGCTACGATATTTTCGCTGTAAAGAATCTAAATTTCCTTGCAGAATATAATGTTGTACGTCCATACACCTACCAACAATTCGAATCGATCAACAACTACAGTAATCATGGCGAACCTCTCGCACATCCTAGAGGGGCAAATTTTAGGGAAATTGTCGGTATTGCCAACTACAGTTGGAATCGGTTTGATTTCTCCCTACAAGGTGTCTACAGCCAGTATGGAACAGATCCTGAAAATGGAGCTAATATGGGTGGAGACATCTTTCAATCCTACGGCAAGGTATACAGTATGTACGACAATAGTATCGCTCAAGGTGTTAAAAATGATTTATATTATGTTGACGCGAAAGCTGCGTATGTGCTAAACCCCAAGTATAACCTTCGTTTTGAAGTTGGCTATACACAACGTTATAATGCAACAGAAAACTTGCCGACGCAAAAATCAGGTGTCATTAATATAGGCCTGCGTTCGTCATTCCGTAACTTCTACGGCGATTTTTAGTCAATACCCCTACTCTAAGAAAATAGAAACACGATAAGCCCCCCCAAAAAAAGGTCAGAACAAGGGGGGGGCTCTGGACGAACCGAAAACAAAAATTTAGAAATCTCCAAGATATTTTTGGGGATTTCTAGAGCCGTATCTATTTCTTTTACAGTCACTTACGACCTGATAAATACCGAGTATATCATATGAATCCTCGTCTCAAGTTACACTTGGACGGCCAGCTTCCACGATCGCCATCGCTGGCAAAGACGACTCCCATAGATTCAAAAGTTAACAAACTTTCAAGACAAAAACCTTTTAAAATGATCACCTCAACCATGTGAGACATACCTGCCTTTCTTTATTTGTGAGAATACCTTAAACAAAATACATGACCTTTGTTTAAGATTGAAAATTTTAATAACTTAACGTCCAGTTAACACGCCATTTATAAATTTGCCAGAGACTTTAAACTTACAATTGCTTAGCGAGTTATGGATAACACATGTGAAGTTCAGTTGCTGAATGACATCAAATCGGGTGATCATGTTGCTTTTAAAAAAGTAATCGACCTGTATGCTGATGCACTGTTCATTTATGTGGAGCGCCGAATCAATTCGCGCGAAGACAGCCAAGAAATCGTGCAAGATATATTTTGTTCACTCTGGAAAAACTGCAAAAAAATTACGATACAAGACAGTCTTGGACCTTACCTCTATAAAGCTGCAAAATTCGAAATCATCGACTGGATACGATCTAACAATCGCAGCCAAACAAAGCTAAAAGATCTCGCGTATCATCTCCCCAACGCCAACGAGAGCATCGAAGAACAATTCATCGCAAACGAGCT
>NZ_JABMCQ010000211.1 GCF_013179575.1 Sphingobacterium shayense
TATAAACAATAGAAAATATTAGCGGAACAAGCAACACAAAACCAACGCCATAAAACAAAGGAATACCTACAACAAATCCTGTAAATGCCATCCCCCATTGTAGATGTCTTACACCAAATAATCGAACCATAACAGCGGCAATATTCTCTGCGGCACCACTTTCGGCAATCATCTTTCCGAGCATTGCGCCTAGCACAATAATAAGCGTCAGTCCGCCCATCGTAGTGGCTATTCCCTTTTCAAGAGTAATCGGTATCTTGGTTAGTGGTATACCTAGCGCAATACCCGTCAATATTGACACAATAAGAAAAGATAAAAAAGCATTGATCTTAAAATAGGTGATGCAAGTAATGAGTAATAAGAGACTAAGGAATACAATTGTAAATACCATTTAGCTTTATTAATTATAGTGGTTTAAGAATCCCCTTCCGGTAGACGCGGGTTGCTTATTTCCTCTAATATAGTAATATCTAAGAAAAAACAGCACAAATATAAAATGAAGATGCAGCTCAATGCTATTTTCGCATATGACCTTAGATAATGCGCGATCTTCAAATACGCGCTTAAAAGTCGTATGATCCTAAATAGTCGATTATTAGATTCTTAACATATCATTAAATATTTCCTATTATTTTTTTAACTGTATGTGACTTTGCCTATGAAACTATTTTGAGGCGTGATTAAAAATATTGATTTTCAAAAGTTTAATGCTATTTATGATTTATTGCCGAGTGAAAAAGATCTTCGGCAAAAATGCAGATCGAATATACCCTGTTAAATAATGAGAGAACCCCCTTGCGTGTTAAGAAATTCTCTCGGCAAATTCCATAAGGGATATTTTCTTCACGGAGCATAACGTTTTTCAAATTTTCATTTAGTAATATTGTATCTTGTTCAATTCTAGTAAAATACCAGTTATACTAAACAGATTCCTATGAAAAACAAATTGTCAAGACGTGATTTTATACAAAATAGCCTCGTTGCCGGTATCGGTATTTCTATGATTCGCCCTTTGTCCGTTTTCGCAATGGCAGAAAATGAACAAATGAGGTTGGGTCTGGTTACCTACCAGTGGGGAAAAGACTGGGATCTACCAACCCTGATTGCGAATTGTGAGCAAACAGGGCTTTTAGGTGTAGAGCTCAGAACACAACATGCCCACGGGGTAGAAACAAGCCTAAACCCTGCCCAACGAGCAGAAGTGAAAAAGCGCTTTGCTGACAGCACGGTTACGTGCGTAGGTTATGGTTCCAATTTCGAATACCACAGTCCCGATGAGCGCGCGCTTCGAGAGAACATTGAACAGACAAAAGAATATATTAAACTCTGTAATGATATTGGAGCGACGGGTATCAAAGTAAAACCTAACACTTTACCATCTGCGGTTCCAAGGGAGAAAACCATTGCCCAGATTGCGGCATCGCTCAATGAAGTGGGGAAGTTTGCGCAAGATTATGGACAGCTAGTTCGGGTAGAAGTCCACGGGCCAATTACCGCGGAAATTCCAAATATGAAAGCCATTTTCGACCAAGTGACAGAGAAAAATGTAAAAGTTTGCTGGAATAGCAACGAATTAGATCTCGCAGCTCCTGGTTTTGCAGAGAATTTTGATATGCTTAAACAATGGATCGGAGATACGGTACATATTCGTCAACTGAACATTGATGACTATCCGTATCAAGAATTGTTAAATTCACTAGCAACAATCAACTACAGCGGATGGATATTGCTTGAAGCAGGCGAGGAAGTTCCGGACAGGATCGCAGGGATGAAAGAGCACTTGAGGCTTTTTAATAACTTGAAAGCAAATATTCCCAGAAAATAGATACGCCGAGTACCCTAAAAAGATAATTGTACTTGGTTAGTGCCGTATAATTATTTTTTTTCTTTTTTCAACGACGTTCGATCGGTAACCGTTCTTCCCAAAAAGGTAAGAGCTCAGTGATGCACTGCCCCCAAATAGTGTCCAACTTTTGGGGTTCAGTCCATGATACGGAGCTCTTTGTAATAAACCTAATTATCGTTGTATAAAACCGATAGAGTAGCTAGAATTGTCTCCTTTTCTACAGGCTCTTTTTTATTTATAATGAGAATGACACACTAGGTTAACAGGTCTTCCATCCCATAGGCTGTCATAGCTTTTGCGAATTCGACTTGAACAGCGTCATTTGCGGCTTTGACAAACTTTCCGGTCGTAGGGTCGACTACTGTTCGCAACGGTCTTTGTCCTTTAGGTCGACTGATTAGATTGACGACGGCATCGGCAACATCCTGTGGATTAGGTTTTGCCGCCTCGAAAAGCTGCCCAATGGCGTTAATCATTTTTTCAGGGAATGCAGCTATCGCTTGGTAGCCAGTATTTACGGATGTGTCGGACGCAGGCCTTGACTTTTGAGACATCTCGGTAGGGAAGGCGCCAGGTTGCAAAATAGCGACGTCAATTCCTAGCGGTCTAACCTCATAATGAAGACCTTCGCTGAGTCCTTCTAAACCAAATTTTGAAGCTGCGTAAACAGAAGAAAAAGGAAATGAGAACGTTCCGAAACCACTGGTTACATTGATAATTAAACCGTCATGTTGTTTTCTCATTATCGGCAACGCTAATTTCATTAATCTCCAAGGTGCTATAACGTTCACTTCAAACATTTCCTGAACATCGGCGACAGAATAACTTTCTGTAACGCCGGTCATGGCGATTCCTGCATTGTTTACCAGTATATCAATGGTTCCTTCTTTTTCTATGACGGTATCAAAAGCATTTTTTACACTGATTTCATCTGTTAAGCTGACGTCCAGAACAGTTATGTTTTCTACCTGAGACAAAGCCTTAGCTTTCTCTGCATTTTTTCCATTGGTATCTCTCATGGTGGCATAAACTTTATGCCCCGAAGCAGCAATACTGTTGGCTGTAAGCCATCCAAATCCGCTATTTGTTCCTGTTATTAATACGATTTTTTTATTCATATCCTTTTTTGTTTTATTAAAATAGTGATACAAATGTCGATACCTAAAACCCGGAACCATTTACCATTTGGTAAAAAGCGCTTTTAACGGATGTTTTTTCGTATTCTGCTCAATGATTGCTGGGTAATTCCCAAATACGAAGCGATCTGGGAAAGAGGAACACGATTAACCAGATTTGGAAACTCGTCCATGAATGATAAATAGCGGGTAGTGGCGTCTTCGGATACTAATGGACTTCGTTTTGCTATCGAATCGAGCAGACATTTTTTTTCGATTTTAGCGGATATGCCATCCCAATCTAGAATTGTATTTGAAATTTCATCCCAATCTTTTTTGGAAAAGGTGAGTACTTTACAATCGGTAACAGCCTGGACATATTCGGAAGCCGCGACCTGCGCCTCAAATCTCTGATAATCTGCAACAAAACTGTTTTCGTTGATGAAGTAATGGGTGATCTCTTCGCCCTTATTGTTGTAATAACAAAATCGAAATATGCCCTCGATAACAAATCCAACGTATTTTGGTATTTTCCCGGCTTCGGAAAAATACTCATTCTTGTGAAGTTCATGCGTTTTCGCCTTGCTCATAATGAGGTCGGTTTGCTGTTTGTTCAAATCACCAAACTGTAATATGTAATCGATAAATTCTTTCATAGCAAAAGGTAGTTGTTAGATCGGATACTTTCGTTAACATTTGGTAAAAAGTCAACTTCTTATGTGGGTACTACTGTATTATTTTTAGCTGTCTGTCCAGCTAGGGAACAATGTGTGCGAATCAATCGAGTCTCCTATATTGATTCCGCCAATATAAGGAAAAACCTATTTTCTTTAGATCGTTCGCTTACCAATCGTTAACTTTTTAAACGCCGGTAAAACATAGAGTTCTGTTGCGCAAGATATTAACAATATTGAGTAAATTCACCTGCTTAATTTTAAAATGAACGACAATTAGATGTTTACAAGAATAATATACGGTCTTTTATCTACTTTCCTATTTGCAGCAGGTGCATGGGGTCAGACGAACTTCAAAAAACATCTTGCGAACTGTGGCTTCCAGGGGAGTGTGACGATGTATGACTATAAAAACCAAAAATGGATAACGAGTGATAGTATTGATTCGTCGGTACCAAACGTTCCGGCTTCAACTTTTAAAATTATTAATTTGTTGATTGCTCTGGAGACAGGAGTTATATCTGACGAACTGGACACTGTAAAATGGGTCGGAGAGATCAATGAGGACTTGTACATGCATCGGCCTTCCACATATAAAGATATGACAGTGAAAGAGGCTTTTCAGGTGTCCGCAGGTTGGGTGTTTATGGAACTGGCTAAAAAGATCGGTCGAGAAAAGTATCTTTATTATCTTGAAGCCTCCGGCTACGGGAATCGTCAGGTTAATGACGAATCCGATTTTTGGAATTTTGGTCCATTGGCGATTTCGCCACGTAATCAGATAGAATTTTTAGTAAAAGTATATGAGGGTAAAACTCCGTTTTCGCAGAGGAACATCGAAATCTTAAAGCGGGTGATGATCAACGAGAAAAATGACGACTATATTCTTCGCGCAAAAACGGGCTGGGGCTCGCAAGATCAAAAAGATATTGGATGGTGGGTTGGTTATGTAGAAAGGAAGGACAATGTTTATTTTTTTTCGACTCGGATTACAAAGGACAAGGAAGACCAAAACCCTGAGTTTAAAGATTGTCGCATCGATATAACAAAGAAAGCTCTTAAGGAAATCGGAGCATTATAGCTTTTTTATAGTTATGTGTTTTCTCTACTTTTTCGAATAAGAAAATACCAATCCTTCTACTAGATGAAAATTCATATCGATTTTATTGGGGTGTAGCAATTGCAATATAGGAGCTACTATGGAGCTCATCTATAGCCGGCATGAGATGTATTATATGTAAAAACATATAATACGGTTTCGTGTGTGAATTTTATATGCTTTTACATATAATTTTTCTTTTCATCCGTCGAAAAAGCGTATTCTCACGAAGCAATTTGCAGGTTTTATGAAAGAAAAAAGGAAGGGACAGTATCCCTCTCACAGTCACTCGAAGGCTGTTCATTTAAACTAAGTAGGGTTGTCGTATTGGGGCTGTTCGTGCGATCGGCTGATAGCAAAGAGTGAAATAGCTCTGTCTTGAAGTAAGACTGATAATCGTTGTATTGATATCCGGGTTTCATGCAATTTCAAAGCCCAGCTTTCGTTAATAGGAAATCAATGTACGATATGCCTCTCTAAGAAATTTTTTAAGTTCATTTAGCTTCCGTATCTTTCAATAAATTATATTCCCGCTATAAATGTTTGAGATTTTAAGAAATCATATTGAAAAAATTGTTCCATTAACGGATCATGAATTTGAGTTTGTGTCTTCGCTATTTACTGTGAAATCGTATAAAAAAAATCATTTCATTTTCCAGGAAGGGGAGAATCTATCTCGACATTATTTTGTATGCAAGGGATTATTAAAGCTAGTTTATACAGACTCGGATGCACGTGAGCATATCGTCGGTTTCGCAATGGAAGACTGGTGGGAAAGTGATTTTGAAGCATTTTATATGCAACAGAAGACTTCAATGTCTTTGATATGTCTGGAAAATACGGATGTCCTTTATATCACGCTTGAAAATTATACCAGGCTATGTAGCACCTTACCGAAAATGGAGCATTTTTTTCTAGAGAAAGCATATTTTGGATTTATCGCTGCGCAAAAACGTATCCTTTCAACTCTTACCTCCAATACCAAAGAACGGTATCAGCAGCTCATCGAAAAACACCCTACGCTAGTACAACGTGTGCCGA
>NZ_JABMCQ010000212.1 GCF_013179575.1 Sphingobacterium shayense
AGTTTGATATTTTATGGTTTGGCAATCGAATATTTCATACTCCTGAAAAACAAACGTAGTACAGCGTTTGGAACGAAAGATGTTTGGGATGGATTTAAACGGAATATTCGTAAATATTTCGTATTTCTATTGGTATCATTAATTTCATTAACTATACTTTCGATCCCACTGGGTTTGATCTTCGCGTTGTTAATGTTTATACCTTTCGTTGGGAACTTCGCGGTTGGGATCGGGATGGCGATGGTTGGTGTTTGGTATTTTTGCGCATTTCTTTTTTATAGGGAAAACTATATGGATGCTCACACAGCTCTTCAACAAACCTTTAAAGCAATGAAGAACAAGTTCTTCGATTACGGTGTTTCTTCTTATATCATCAGTTTTATTTTTCAAGGGATGTTGATGATGCTCATGATTGTTCCGGCTGTAATAATAACCCTCATCGCATATAATGTCGTGGGATTTAATGATAGTTTTTTCGATAGTTTTATAGGAAGAATGCTCTCATCTATCGGAGTAACAATACTTGTCTTATTATACTTGGTATATTATATGTTTTCTGTTCTTGTTTCAGGAATAATTTATGAATCTGCGAAAGAGATCGCTTATGGGGAGAATGTATATGAAAAGATCGAGCAACTAGGGAAGGAACGGGATGCGTAGTGGTGTTGTTTCTCTTGTGTTATCTTTTTTGTTTTTGAGTATCCAAGGGCAGGATTCTATTGATAATCCGATACAATTAGATAGTCTCGTGAACACTGAGGCGTTCTCCGATGAGACTGAAATATTTTTGAACGAAGGGCATTACGACGGTGTTCCGTACGTGGACTCCGTACCTCGGGTGGACAGTGGTTATTATGCCCAAATACAGAATGCATATGCCGGTGAGGAATTCGATTATGATAAAGCGAATATCCAAGAAGTTAATTTTTTTAACCGGTTTTTTAGTCGCATAGCTAAGTGGCTTTCCGACCTTGTGCCGCTGGATAGTTACGGGCAATTTTCTGAATCAGTTTATTATTTACTTTCCGCAATCGGGATCGCACTGCTAGGATGGATTGTTTATCGCCTAATTTTTACCAACAAACGGCTGCTCGCAAGAGATAAGAAGGAGCATGGCGAAGAAGCAGAATTCAAGTTTGTTGAGAAGAACTTGATGAAAATAGATCTTATATCGTATATCGACAAAGCCAAAACTGCGCAAGATTATGCATTAGCGATTCGCTATCTTAACCTGTTGAATATACAGCTTTTGGTTCAGAAAGATATCGTACAATGGAAGTATTCGAAAACCAACGCAGAGCTTATTGCGGAGATTACAGATGCCGAAGTTAAACGAGAATATATCAGAAATGTGAATATTTTTAATCGTATTTGGTATGGTGCTGTTACCATTGATGGAGAGCAATATGAGGACTATGCTCGTTATTTTTTTAACTTTCAAAGGAAGTGGCGATGAGGAGTACGAGTAAGTTTGCAATTGCGTTGGTGGGATTGACGATTCTTATTATCGCACTGATCGATGTTGTAGGAAATAAGCCGATTGATTGGCGGAAAACATATGATCAGCGAGATAAAATTCCTTTTGGGTTATATATTACACATCAACAGCTGCCTGATTTTCTAAATAATGGAACTACGGTGACCGATTTTGTCTCAACAAACTATCGAGCGGTTGATAGTCTGTTAAGTGGAAAGAACGCTGGAACGGTGGTCTATATTGAAAATCAATTGTACGACGGTAAGCAAACCATCGATAGACTATATGCATTTGTACGATCCGGGGGTGAAGTCTTTATTTCGGCAAATAAGATATCCGAAGCCCTACTTGATACTTTAGGGATAAAACAAAGCTATTATTACCCATCTGATTTTGGATCCGTTCTGGACGATGAGCGGACTTTTAAACTTGCCGACGGCGGAGCGGCAAGCTACGCGGATCTGACGTATCCGGGCGTCTTTTGGGACTTGGATTCTGCTCAGGTTAAGATATTAGGGTACTTTGAAGTAGAAGATAAAAATATCCCAAATTTTATTACGGTCCAGGTGGGGAAAGGACGCTTCGTGTTACATCTCGAACCGGTGATGTTTACCAATTATTTTATGCTTAAAAAGGATAATTTCAATTATGGGGTAAGGGCGTTGAGATTTATCTCCAACAAAAATATTTACTGGTACGACGGGAATTTTAAGACGGATCAACGATCGCGAAGTCCGTTACGCGTTTTTTTAGAGAATAAAAGTTTACGACAGGGATGGTATCTTATTTTATTTGGCTTGATATTGTTTTTATTGTTTAAAAGTAAGCGGGAGCAACGAGCGATAGCAATTATACAACCCGAGCCGAACTTATCTAAGGATTTTGCGAGAACGATATCGGCCTTGTATTACGAAAATGGCAAACCAGGCAATCTGATTGTGAAAAAGATTGAATATTTTTTATACGATCTACGTATGCATTTTCAACTAGATATTATGCAAATCGATGATAGTGATTTTCCACGACAGCTTTCTCAACGTGCAGGAACCGACGAACAAGATGCAGAACATATTATTTCTGTTGTAAAAAGATATAGACACGCGAGCGATTCAACGGACAAGGAGCTAATAATGGTTAATAAAGAAATAGAAGAATTTAAACGTAAAGCGCATATGCAATGAATGAAATTGAAAACAAATTCGAACCCAGCTTTGAAAATCGACTAGATTTGACGGTTCTTCAAGAAAAGATGGAGCGGGTCAAGCAAGAGGTGAAAAAAGTAATTGTTGGCCAAGATGAGGTTATTCATAAATTGTTAATTTCTATCTTGGCGGCCGGTCATTCCTTGTTGGAAGGTATGCCTGGAGTAGCTAAAACCCTTACAGCTAAATTGATTGCTAAGAGTATTCATGGTGAATTTAAACGTATACAGTTTACTCCCGACCTAATGCCCTCTGATGTAACGGGATCTTCGGTTCTGGATTTGAAAACTAATGAATTCGAGTTTAAAAAGGGACCAATTTTTGGCAACATTGTACTAATCGACGAGATCAATCGTGCACCAGCAAAGACACAATCTTCACTTTTTGAGTGTATGTCCGAGCGCCAAGTAACTGTAGACGGTGATACACATGCAGTACCAACCCCGTTTATTGTTTTCGCAACGCAAAACCCCATTGATCATGAAGGTACATACCGTTTGCCGGAGGCGCAATTAGATCGATTTTTATTTAAAATTGAGGTTACTTACCCCGAACTCGCGGGAGAGTTGGAAATTTTGAGGGAGCATCACGCACAAAAAGCGCAAAATAAGGAAGCGCAAGTTATGCCGGTCGTAACCGTCGAAGAAATTGCAACATTCCAAAATTTTGTAAAATTACTTTATGTTCATCAGGACGTCTTCAGCTACATCGCCAATATCGTTCATCAAACGCGGCTTAATCCTAATTTAACTTTAGGAGCGTCACCTCGAGCGTCTATTGCTATTTTAGAGGCATCTAAGGCTAATGCTGCGTTACAAGGACGTGATTTTATTACCCCAGACGACGTCAAATATGTTTCACCCGGTATTCTGGGACATCGAGTGTTGTTAACACCAGAGAAAGAAATGGAAGGGTTCAGCAGTTCTTATATTATTAAGCAAATTGTAGATAGTATCGAAATTCCTAGATAATGCGCTTTTTTAGAAGTTTATATTTCCATTCTTTATTTTTCTACGGGATATTGCTGCTAGCGGCTTTTTTTATCGTTTCGTTTTTCATAAATGCGCTCTTCATTCCAGCGTCCGTTCTTTTCTGGTTGTTCTTGACCGCATGTTTGTGGGATATAATTTTTTTGTATTCTTCAAAGAGGGCTATTGAGCTTCGACGGGACTATCCGGAAAAATTGTCTAATGGCGATCATAATGATTTAACGATTGCCTTAATGAATCACTATCCCTCTAGAGTGAGAGTACGTGTGCTAGAAGAATTTCCCGAACAATTACAGCTACGGAATATTGAATTTGAATTGGCTTTAGGTGCGCACTCAGTTCAAAGCGTACAATACCAAGTCCGACCTACAAGTCGTGGCATGTATAGATTTCAACGTTGTCATGCCCTTGTGAGATATTTAGGGCTTTTTGAAAGAAAATACACATTGAACGGTAACCTGGATCTGGCTTGCTTTCCGTCTTTCATACAAATGCGGAAATATCAGTTGTTAGCAACAACTGATCGGCTCGTCGAAATGGGTGTCAAACATACCAGGCGTGTTGGCTCAACTTTTGAATTTGATCATATTCGCGAATTTGTTCGTGGTGATGAGTATCGGCATTTAAACTGGAAAGCTACAGCAAAGCATAAAAAGTTATTGGTAAATCAATATCAAGAAGAGAAATCCCAACCGATTTACGCACTGATTGATACAGGAAGAGTTATGCGAATGCCATTTAATGGGCTAACGTTGTTGGATTACGCGATTAATGCGAGTCTGGTACTCGCAAATGCTGCAGTATTAAAACAAGATCGTGCTGGAATGCTAACGTATTCTAATGAGGTAGGAAACCATCTCGCTGCCGAAAGACGTAACAATCAAATGAAGCTTATTTCCGAAAAACTTTACAACATTCGAACGGATTTCAACGAGTCTGAATTTGGAAATCTTTACGGGTTTATTCAGAAACGCATAAACAAACGATCTCTGCTTATGATGTATACTAATTTTGAAACGCTTGATGCCTTGTCTCGTCAACTACCCTATCTAAAGATGATCGCTAAAACCCACGTATTGGTTGTGGTGGTTTTTCAAAATGTCGAACTCGTAGATTTAGCAAAAACGGAAGGAAAAAATGTATTCGGAGTATACAACCAAATCATTGCTCAGAAGTTTGTTCATGAAAAACTTCAAGTAATTCAGGAATTACAACGACACGGGATACAAACCCTGTACACGGCACCAGAGAATTTAACTGTGAATTCTATCAACAAATATTTAGAGATAAAAGCACGGGGCTTGTTATAGTATAGCTAATGTCTATGTTCGTTAAACCCTATTGGTCGTACGGTAATTAGGGGTCTGAAACATATTATTGCAAAGCCATTACTGTAGAAAATGGAAATAGGTTTTCGATATCGGCTAAAGAGTTGTATTTTTGTCGACGAAAAATGTGGACTGATTTGCGTTTGGTACGTTATACGTGCCTGAGGAGATTGCAACCACGATAAAAAAGTGCTAAAACCAGTAGAAGTAAGTTTTTCCACTTCGATTTATCTGCATTGCTACTTTTCTACGCGGATCACAAAAAAAAGCTTAATGGCATATTTATTTACATCAGAATCGGTGTCGGAAGGACACCCAGACAAAGTCGCGGACCAAATATCCGATGCTTTGATTGATAATTTCTTGGCCTGGGATGAGGATGCACGGGTGGCGATTGAAACCTTAGTTACTACCGGACAAGTTATATTAGCAGGAGAGGTAAAATCTAAAATTTATCTCGACGTTCAGAAAATAGCGCGATCAGTTATTCATAAAATTGGATATACGAAATCTGAGTACATGTTCGAAGCGAACTCGTGTGGTGTGTTATCAGCGATACACGAGCAGTCCGCCGATATCAACCAAGGAGTTGACCGAATAAGTAAGGAAGAGCAAGGAGCAGGGGATCAAGGGATCATGTTCGGGTACGCAAGTAATGAAACGGAAAACTATATGCCTTTAGCGTTGGATTTGGCCCACCGCTTGTTATATGAACTTGCCGAACTTCGCAGAGAGAATCGTGACATTACTTATCTACGACCAG
>NZ_JABMCQ010000213.1 GCF_013179575.1 Sphingobacterium shayense
TAAACATATAGATTCTTTGCATACACAAATCATTGATCTGTACAATGGACAATTCTTTAATAAATCCATATATTTACGACATTGATCATCGCGTCGATTCAGTAGTCATCGAACAATTTTTCAGAACGCTCATGCACGAACTACGAAGGACTTAGAGATGGAATAAACGCCACAAATAAACATATTGGCTACACGCTGACCCATCGATAAAACATATCAGAAATATGAACCCCGAGGAAATAGAGACATCTTTAAATTTAATTATGGATCATCAAATGATCGAAATACCAAGCGGGCAAATTGAACTGCGAGATGATAGAACAAAGCATAAATGGACGGTAGAGATTGAGCGTTTTTTTCTTGCAAAATTTCCCGTAACACAGGATTTATATTTTGAAGTAACTAAAAAAAGCCCGAGTGCTTTTAAAGGAAACAAGCTGCCTGTAGAAACAGTTTCTTGGCGAGATGCTGCAATTTTCTGTAATTTGCTGTCGTTAAAGTCAGAGCTAGAACCCTGCTATGTTTTGGATGAAGAAAAACAAGATTTTGTTTACAACAAAACAGCCAACGGTTTTCGGCTACCAACAGAAGCAGAATGGGAATACGCTTGTAAGGGCGGCACATCGGCAATCAGATATGGCGAATTAGATTTAATTGCTTGGTATAAACATAATTCGGAACAAAAACCCCATCATGTTGGACTGAAAGAACCAAATATGTGGGGACTACACGATATGTTGGGTAACGTTTGGGAATGGTGTTCTGACGTGTATGATACGAATGTTTACGGCTCATATCGTATTTTTAGGGGTGGCGGTTGGTGCGATGAAGCTCGCAGTGTAATGGCTACAACGCGAAGACGAAGCCATCCGTCAAAATTCAAAATTGACGATCTAGGTTTTAGAATTGCAAGAAACAACACGGGCAGTTAAACGCACTTCGCTGTTTAGCGAAAAAGCAACCATTAGATTTAATACCAATATTGTAAACGCGATCACATGAAAAATTCTATACTGAGAATAGTTCCGAATATTTATACGAACAATATGGAAGAAAGCAAAAAGTTTTATACTGAGTTTCTGGACATGGAGTTAGTTATGGATATGGAATGGATTTTAACTTTTGCTTCCAAAGGGAACTCTCGAGCGCAGATCTCCATTTTTCGAAACGATAAAAATGAACCTTTGGACAATAAAGCTATTTTCTTGTCTATTGAGGTGTCAGATATTAACGAATGGTATGAACGAGCAAAAGAACAAAACATTGAAATTGTTTATCCCTTAACGATCGAACAGTGGGGTGTCAAACGTTTTTTTGTGAGGGAACCTAGTGGAGCAACAATCAATTTATTGTCACATCAAGTATAATTTAGAAAACGGAACATACCTCCCTTCCAAGGTTTTTACGCGGAGGGGAGGTAAGTATCTGACAATCGTTTACTTGAAAAAAATATTGGATCTCTATCTATAGTTCATCGGGATATGGTATGAGGTTACCCCCCTGTTTGTACACGGGCATCTGAGCCCCCCAAGCACGAAGCTTATCCGATAATATTTTTGAAAGCTCATCGCATTTTGTTTTGTTTCTTGTTGCAATGTCATCTGTTTCGCCAATGTCTTTTGCCAAATCAAACAGTTCGACTTTAGACTTTTTCATATTATAGACTAGCTTGTAATTGTCCTTTCGAACAGCGGAGAAAAAATTGATTCCAGGTCCATCAGGTTTTGTCCATTTGTTTGGAAAATGCCATACCAGGGCCCTTTCTTTCCAGCTGTTGTTTTTACTACCTTCCAGCAATGGGACGAGACTTACGCCGTCAATGGTGCCCTGTTTTAGCTGAGGATCCTCGACCTTCGCAACATCCAGTAGTGTAGGAAAAAGATCCTCCATGATCACCGGTGAATCTTCAGTTTTTGGCTTAGTACCCGCCGCACTTTTCACAATAAGAGGTACTCGGATTCCTCCTTCATAGAGCGATCCTTTTCCCGCGCGCAATGGTAAATTTTGGGTATGAATTTCTCCCGAACGCATTGGTGGAATACTCAGTCCTCCGTTGTCACTCACGAAAACAATAACTGTATTGTCATAAACTCCACGTTGCTTCAAAAACTGAACAACATCTCCTATACTTTGATCGTACCCCTCAACTAATGACGCGTATGCTGCCTCGGTAGAATCTAATCCGGAATCTATATACCGTTGAAAGAAACGTGGGTCAGACTGAATTGGAACATGCACAGCGTAGTTTGAAAAATGAAGGAAGAAAGGTTCTTTTCTTTTAATTGGTTCCTCCATGGCTTTAATTGCCTCTTTAGTAAGAGCGTCCGTTAAAAAAGTGTCGGTGCCATAATATTCCATCAAACCCGGAACCGCTTGATAACTTGCTTTTCCGGGAATATTACCATAATTGTCCTCGCCGTAGTAACTTTGTGGATGGCCGGCTGAGTGACCAGCAATGTTAACTATGAAGCCTAGGTTAGAGGGGTTTGCCCCCGGCGTGCCAGCAGCGCCCCAATGAGCTTTACCGACGTGAATGGTAAAATAACCTGCTTGTTTCAATAACGCCGGTAACGGCGTCGCGGCGACAGTATGCGGCACATCACCATCCGGGCTCAATCCATTGATATTCCACTGGGGAGGCGTCAACATCTCGTCGCTATTATCAGTAGGTCTGTTCGCTAAAGGATGTGTCCAGTTTGTGACCTTATGGTGTGCAGCATTCAGACCTGTAAGAAAGCTGACTCTCGAAGGAGTACATACTGGCGTGGCGTAAGCATTCGTGAACTTAGTGGATTCTTTCGCCAATTGTTCCAGATGAGGTGTGTTAAATTTTCGATTTATTGGTGTTTCATTTTTATAGAACGGCTCAGAGGTATCCTGCCATCCCAAATCATCCACAAAAAACACAACAATATTTGGGGCCGCGGACTGTCCATGTAAACTACCCAGCAGATTAACAAGGAGCAAAAGAACCCCTAAAAATTTAAAATATTTTGTCTTTATCATATATTAGATATTTTCTATTATAACATTCTATTCGTTCCCTGCTCATAAAACAGCGATCCGATTTTAAATTATATATTGACTTAAGATACGCCGAAATACGATATTTTCGGAGTTCCTTTACTGGTTTTTATTACAAGCCGCACTTTAGTGATATCTGTCGGAGACTCGATCTGATAGATAAATTTATGACCGATAGAGGTCCCTGCGAAAAGCACTTGCCAAGTATTATTTTTGAAGGCTTGGATTTCAAATTTCTGCACCCGTTGACCAAAGGTCAAATCTTCTTTTACGATTAAATGTTTGGGAGTTTTATCTTTTGGAACGCTCAATGAAAGTTCCTTCTCACCTGAGTCTTCCACAAAAGCTATTGGGACTTCAAAGAGCGACTTAATTTTATCCCCAAAGGCTTTTAATGTATCTGCATCGTGCTTTGGTAGGAGCCCGGACGGATCTGGGGTTAACCCCAATATTAATGTAGAATTGTGGCCTACAGAATTCTTGTACATATCAACAAGATGATCCACTGGATATATATGTTTCTCGTCATCTGGCTCCCAAAACCATTCATGGCGTCCTTGATGACCACGCAAGGGCGCGTCTGACATTGCTGGCATATAATACTGTCCGTCGCTGTCGCCATGTTTTAGCAATTTGAAGTTGTCTTTCGCAATGTACTCCGTATTATTAGCATGTGAATATGGAAAAGGATAGGTAGACCAGCAGGGATAAGGTACAGTTCCTGTCTCACTTCCTCCCCAGCGGAAATCCGCTCGTTCGGCATTGTGATAGAAAAGACAATTGGGTTGATTTTTTTCGACAACTGGCAATACGTCCGCACCATATGTTTTAGGATCAGAAGCACCACCGTCAAACCAAATCATAAATAAATCACCGTACCGCGAAGTAAGCTCATCTACCATGCCTTCACACATCTTTTTATAGGCTTGTTGACGATGTGCTGCAAATCGACTTTCTCCTTCTACTCTGAAGTCGTGAACACCTAAAAATGAGTTCCATCTTATCCCTACGTAAATACCTGGCCTGAGTCCATATTTTCGACAAGAGTTTACAAAATCTTGCACGATATCTCCGTTTCCATCGCGCCAGTCAATAGCTTTTAGACTGTATGGATTGACATCGCTTTGATATAAGGCAAATCCGGTCTCATGGGTGGCAGTAATAATCGCAAACTTTGCCCCCGCCGACTTAGCTGCCCGTATCCACTGATCAGTATCAAGGCTGTCGGGCGAAAACAGATCGTTGTAATTATTTAAGGGAACTATTCTATTCTCCCCTTGATTATACTTCTTGCCATCAAAAACGTGTAAGTCGTAATGAAAAATTACGCCAAGCTCCGCCTGCTGCCAAACTAACTGTGAAGAGGTAGGTTTAGGCAAATCTTGGGCATTAACAACCCCAAATATTATAAACAGGGAAAACACTACAGCTTTTTTCAATGTATCCATAAGAAAGTTAGGTTCTAATTCCTCTTCCCCAGCAACCAGTACACGAAAGGGCTTCCTCTGGAAATCTTCGTTATCTTGAGAAAAATACTTTCTGAACAGTCCCAGGTACGAAAATCGAACTTGTTTGCTTGTATTCATTCTATTTCATTTGACTTTAATCCAATTCGCAACATCGGAACTGAATAAAAAGTATTACTTGAATAATCTAATAACCGTCGTTTTGTTCTAGTTTCGGATTGGCATCGATCTGCTGAAGCGGGATGGGAAAAACGACATGATGATTTTTGGCTGCATGTCCCCGAGCGATCGCTGAACTAATAAACTTACCATGGCGAATAAGGTCCTCACGACGAAGTCCTTCCGAATAAAATTCACGTCCCCTTTCCGCTAGAATAAAGTCTCGAAATGCATCCTTTGAAGAAAAATCGCCTATTGCAACTGCAGAAGCAGAAGCTCGCTGTCGCACGACATTCACTAGGTCAATGCAGTTTTGATTTGGCCCTTCCAATTCATTTATCGCCTCAGCCTTACACAATAATACATCTGCATAACGAACAAAAACGATATCGTTCCCCATAGCCTCTCCCAGCCCGCTTGGATCTGGCCAATACTTAAAGCTTCTGACGTCATCTAGTTCCTTTCCATCTTTGTTTTCAAGAAGGTCAACCTGTTTACCCGCGATATCTGTATAATTTCGGATTATAAGCGCCCTACGTTTGTCATCCTCCTCGAATGTTTTATAAAATGCCGAATACGTACGAAATTGAGCTCCGAAATTGACCCAGTTTGTCATAATTGGATAATTCGGAGGAAAGGCATGCGCCATATAGTTATTATGATGTCCTGATTGTGCAATACACGAGGCGCGAAAAATAAATTCTTTATTATTCTCACCGTCTACGGCAAAAAGCTTGGTGTAATCGTCAAACAACTGATATTGATTTAATGCCTCGATTTTGGATGCGATCGTTCGAACTTGCTCCCAATTTTTTTCTTTCAAATAGAGCTTCATTTGATAGGCAAGCGCCGCGCCACGCGTAGCGCGACCAATTGGATTCTCTACGACAGGCAGCTGTTCTGCTGCGAATTCCAAATCAGCAATCAAATAATTCAAAAACGTTGTCTTATCGGCGCGAGGTGTGTTTTTCCCAAGTTCTTCAATCTCCTGCGGTGTTGCTCCGACCGGTATATCGACTACGGGAGTCGGGCCAAAAGTATTATATAAATAATAATAGGAAACTGCTC
>NZ_JABMCQ010000214.1 GCF_013179575.1 Sphingobacterium shayense
TATATAATTATATCACTAAAGAGTATTACGATAGGCTAGTTGCTGAAGATTAGTTGTAAGGTATAGAATCTTGGTGACATTGTATGGTCTCTGTTCTTATCATCCTTATTACTAAAATTGTTTTCTAGAATACCGGCACGTCGGATAGTCGTGTCGGTATATTTTATATCCATTTGCTGCGTCAATATGTAGTTTCCACACGAATTTTCGTCAGTAAATATTAAGTTAAAAAATAGAAATGCGTTTGATTGCAAATAATAGAATTACTGTACTTTTTTTATTCTTCTTGATAAGTAATTGGCAGCTTTTTTCACAAACGAGGACAGAAACAAGTTTTAATAACGATTGGTATTTTATCTTGGATTCAACTTCAAATTATAGGAGTAATAACGTTGATTATTCTGAATGGCGTAATCTTAATCTGCCTCATGACTGGAGTGTAGAAGGCCATTTCGACCGCGATAATCCCTCGAATAGTGGAGGTGCATACCTCCCCGGTGGCATAGGATGGTATAAGAAATGTTTTGATATGGATTATGACTCGACAAAAGTGGTATCGATCGTCTTTGACGGTGTATATGAACGTAGCGAAGTTTGGATCAATGGACATCACTTAGGAGTCCGTCCGAATGGATTTATACGTTTCTCGTATGATCTCAGTAAATATCTAAATAAGAACGGAAAGGGTAATATTCTCACGGTGAAAGCTGATAATAGTTTACAACCTAACACTAGGTTTTACACCGGATCGGGAATTTATCGTCCTGTGACTCTAATTACAACGGGTCAGATTCATATTGCTGACCCCTTTGTTTTTACCGGTCAGATTGATGCAACTCAAGCGGTAATCTGTTTGGAGATTCCTGTGTTCAATAGTAGCGCGACCACCCGCTCCGTACAAATCTTAACGGAAATCTTAGATCCTCAAGGTGAGGTTCTTCGGAAGAGCAATTCAACTGTTCGAGCTGATGTTCCAATGAACGGCTCTAAAACGATCAAGACATCGGTTGAAGTACCCAATCCCATATTGTGGTCGCCGGAGAACCCGGAATTGTATCGGGTTAGGAATACGGTTTCTATCGAAGGTGAAAAAGTAGATATTGTTGAGACCAAAACGGGTTTGCGTTATTTTAACTTTGATGCTAAAACTGGGTTCTGGTTAAACGGAATCAATATGAAAATTCGAGGGGTGTGCCTGCATAGTGACCAAGGAGCTTTAGGGACGGCTTTTAACAAAGATGCGACATTACGTCAATTAAAGATATTGAAAACGATGGGGGTTAATGGAATACGAAATGCTCATAATCCCGCCGCCAGTGGATTTTTGGATTTGTGTGATAGCTTGGGATTTATTGTTATGAACGAGACATTTGATGTTTGGAAAAATAAAAAGAACCCATATGATTATCATTTATATTGGGATAAGTGGTTTGAAAGGGATCTAGCGGATCAGATTATTAATGACAGAAATCATCCATCAATTTTTATATGGTGTTTAGGTAACGAAGTGCAAGAGCAATGGCACTCGTTGAAGTTAGGTAAAGCTATTCCGAAACGACTTGCGGAAATTGTTGATAGTTTGGATGGCACTCGACCTACAACAATAGCAAACAACGAGATTTCTATTGACAATCCTGTGTTGATGACAGATGCGGTAGATATCATCGGTTATAACTATAACGAACAAAAGTGGCGCGATGCACCTAAAATGCATCGCGATAAAGCCTTTATCATCACCGAAAGTGTATCGGCGCTAGAAACTAGAGGACAATATGATTTGCTAGCTATGGACAGTGTTCGGACCTGGCCTGAGCGATGGGATATTCCGTTTAATGGAGGAAATTCCGATCGCAGTATTTCGGCTTATGATCATGTTCACACTCCATGGGGATCAACACATGAGCGTAGTTTATTTCTGTCGGAGAGAATGCCTTGGGTATCTGGCATGTACATTTGGACAGGTTTTGACTATCTTGGTGAACCGACTCCCTATACGTGGCCTTCTAGAAGTTCATACTTCGGGATTGTTGACCTTGCCGGTTTTCCGAAGGATGTTTACTATTTATATCAAAGCGAATGGACGAACACGCCGGTCTTACACCTGCTTCCACATTGGAATTGGTCAGAAGGAGACACTGTCGATGTCGTAGCCTACTATAATAATGCAGACAGAGTTGAGCTTTTTTTAAATGGAGAATCTCTGGGTTTTCGTAGTAAGGCGGACTCTTCTTTGCATGTGAGATGGCGTGTGCCATTTCAAGCTGGTGAGCTTAGAGCAGTCTCTACTAAAGCGGGTAAGACAGTGAAAGAGACATTAATTCATACCGCGGGGACTGCAGCTTCTTTACACCTATATTGTGAACAAGATACAATTAATGGGATAGGAGGACTAGCGTTTATCCATGCTGAATTACATGACGCGCAGGGCAATCTAGTGCCAAGAGCGTCTGACGTAGTTAAGTTTCGAGTGCGAGGGAATGGACAACTCGTGGCGACCGATAACGGAAATCCTGCGGATGTTTCGGATTTTTCTTCACCTAATAAGAAGCTTTTGAATGGTAAAGGATTAGCTATTGTTCGTGCTACTGAAAAGGTTGGGAGCATAGTGATCATTGCAAAAGTCAAGGGATTGCCACACGAAGAAATTGAAATTGTTATCGATTCAAAGCCTAATACGTTCAATTAACGTATTAGGCTTTGAATTTTATTGCTTATTCAAAGACAATTGTTTTGTTGCCTTGCAACATGACACGGTCTTCCGTTAAAAGGTGTATCGCGTGACTTAATACAGCTTTTTCTATTTCCTTTCCAGCTGTGACCATATGGGGCACGTCATAACTGTGATTGATGGATTTGGTGCGTTGTACGATGATTGGTCCCTCATCTAAATCATTGGTAACAAAGTGTGCTGTGGCACCGATGATTTTTACGCCTCTTTTATGAGCTTGACGATACGGGTTTGCACCAATAAATGCAGGCAGAAATGAATGATGAATATTGATGATTTTATTTTCAAATCTCGCTACAAATGTAGGAGATAAAATACGCATGAATTTTGCCAGAACGATATAATCAGCTTGGTATTCAGAAATTTTATCCGATAATTCGTTCTCGAAACTTGACTTATCTTTGTTTTCATGAGTAATTAGGTGAAAGGGAATGCCGAATTTCTCAGTGAAATCTTTTAACAAGTCATAATTGCCGATTACGGCTTGTACATCCGCATTTAAGGTATGGAAAAAGTGCCGTATTACAAGATCTGCAAGACAATGATGTTCTTTTGTAACTAAAATTACAATTTTTTTCTGTCGGGCAGGATTGATCGAAACGTTCGCGTTAGCCGGTAGACTTTGTAACAAATCCTGTTCAAGCAAACCGCTAGAACTGGGAACACCACTACAAACCACGCGAAGGAAAAATTTATGATTCTCCTCGTCAACAAATTCACGCATGGTGATGATATTGAGTTCATGACGTGCTATAACTTGTGCAACGCTGGCAACTAAACCAACGGCATCTGGGCATTGAATTAAAATTAAGGTTTGGTTTTGCATAATAGAGTTAGGTGTCGCTGCGGTGACTCTAGGAGGCCGCAGCAGCTTTTGCAAGTTCTTCTTCTAGGTCGACTTCAATACGTAGATTATCTACAATATGGCGTTGCCTTTCCGGGGAATTTTTACCCATATAATATTCTAATAACTGCGGAAGTTTGTTCTCTTTGGAGAGGATGACAGGATCTAATCTAATGTCTTTACCTATAAAAAGTCCGAATTCGGATGGTGATATCTCTCCAAGCCCCTTGAATCGAGTAATTTCGGGTTTTGCACCTAACTTACTTATTGCACGCTGACGCTCTTCATCCGAGTAACAATATATGGTCTCTTTTTTATTTCGCACGCGGAACAGCGGCGTTTGTAAAATCGAAACGTGTCCTGCTTTTACTAGATCTGGGAAGAATTGTAGAAAGAAAGTAAGCAACAACAAGCGAATATGCATCCCGTCGACGTCGGCATCAGTAGCAATCACGATATTGTTGTAACGTAATCCATCCAGGCCGTCTTCTATATTTAAAGCGTGTTGCAAAAGGTTAAACTCTTCGTTTTCATAAACGATTTTTTTCGACATGCCAAAGGAGTTTAAAGGTTTCCCTTTTAAACTAAATACAGCTTGGGTTTGTACGTCACGTGATTTGGTGATTGAACCACTAGCTGAATCTCCCTCAGTAATAAATAGTGTTGTTTCTTGGTTACGTTCGTTTTTGTCCGTAAAATGTACTTTGCAATCTCTCAGTTTTCGGTTATGTAAAGAGGCTTTTTTTGCACGTTCGTTGGCTAATTTCTTGATGCCCGCAATATCCTTACGTTCCCGTTCGGATTGCAGGATACGTTTAAGTAGAGCGTCAGCTGTCGCAGAATTTTTATGTAAATAATCGTCTAAAGATTTTTTTAAAAAGTCATTAATAAATGTCCTTACTGTGGGACCCTCAGGTCCGATACTTTGTGAGCCGAGTTTTGTTTTTGTCTGCGATTCGAAAACAGGCTCTTGCACTTTGATTGCTATAGCGCCGATGATAGAAGCTCGGATATCAGACGCGTCGTATTCTTTCTTATAAAATTCACGAACGGTTTTCACAAGCGCCTCTCGAAAAGAAGCTTGATGTGTACCGCCTTGTGTAGTATGCTGTCCGTTTACGAAGGAATAATATTCTTCGCCATATTGTTGACCATGTGTTAGAGCAATTTCAATGTCTTCACCTTTTAAATGAATAATTGGATATCGCATAGCTTCGGTATCGATATTACGTTCCAAAAGATCTTTTAGCCCATTTTCAGAAATGAATTTTTGACCATTAAAATTGATCGTTAAACCTGAGTTTAAAAAGACATAATTCCATATCATGTTTTCTACAAATTCCATGCGGAATTTGTAGTTGCGGAAAATACTTTCATCTGGATAGAAGCTGATAGCTGTTCCATTACGTTGAGAGGTTTCTTTCTGTTCGTCATTTGTTAGCTCGCCTCGACTAAATTGTGCAATCCGTGTTATATTTTGGCGATAGGATTGTACCGTAAATTGGTTTGATAATGCATTTACCGCTTTAGTACCAACTCCATTTAACCCTACAGATTTTTGGAAAGCTTTGCTGTCATACTTTCCACCAGTGTTGATTTTTGAAACAACATCCACTACCGAGCCAATTGGGATTCCGCGGCCGTAATCTCGAACCGAAACTTTATTGTCATGAACAGTAACATCTATTATTTTTCCTGCACCCATAACAAATTCGTCAATTGAATTGTCGACGATTTCTTTTAATAATACGTAGATGCCATCATCATAGGCCGAGCCATCTCCGAGCTTTCCGATATACATACCGGGGCGTAGGCGAATATGCTCTTTCCAGTCTAATGATCGTATGCTGTCTTCGTTATATGTCGTCATATGATTATAGTTTTCTGCTTCAACAAAAATAGCAAAAAAAGCGACATGAGACGTATCAGAAAAAAGCGATATTGACCAATTTTTCGGAGCCGCCGAGAGACATCACTAAGAGGGCAAGGAGATAGCGTCAGTTTATACACTGGAGAAACAGCATAAAGGGAGGTGTACACTTAGCAATACCACTATTCGTAAAAGAATGTCATACATAATTCACGGATAATTGTATGAGATTTTATATTTGAATAAAGAGGCAAAAGAGCTTCTTTAT
>NZ_JABMCQ010000215.1 GCF_013179575.1 Sphingobacterium shayense
CGCCGCCACAAAGACGAAACCCCAGACCTCTGTCGAGATCTGGGGTTTCTAGTAGAAGCTTGACGATGACCTACTCTCACATGGGGAAACCCCACACTACCATCGGCGATGCATCGTTTCACTACTGAGTTCGGGATGGGATCAGGTGGTTCCAACGCTCTATGGTCGTCAAGCAATCCGGTTGGGGAGTCGGTTTTTAGGTCGCTTCCCCGAATTGGGTATGTGATATCAGTTGGTGTTGCGTGTTCTTTTTACAAATCTTCGGCATTACTGTCGACTTCTACCGTCTAACAGCCAAATTGTTTGGGTGTTATATGGTCAAGCCTCACGGGCAATTAGTACTGGTTAGCTCAACGCCTCACAACGCTTACACACCCAGCCTATCAACGTCGTAGTCTTCGACGGCCCTTTAGGGAACTCAAGGTTCCAGTGAGATCTCATCTTGAGGCAAGTTTCCCGCTTAGATGCTTTCAGCGGTTATCTTTCCCGAACATAGCTACCCGGCAATGCCACTGGCGTGACAACCGGAACACCAGAGGTTCGTCCACTCCGGTCCTCTCGTACTAGGAGCAGCCCCTCTCAAATCTCAAACGTCCACGGCAGATAGGGACCGAACTGTCTCACGACGTTCTAAACCCAGCTCGCGTACCACTTTAAATGGCGAACAGCCATACCCTTGGGACCGGCTTCAGCCCCAGGATGTGATGAGCCGACATCGAGGTGCCAAACACCGCCGTCGATATGAACTCTTGGGCGGTATCAGCCTGTTATCCCCGGAGTACCTTTTATCCGTTGAGCGATGGCCCTTCCATACAGAACCACCGGATCACTAAGACCTACTTTCGTACCTGCTCGACGTGTCTGTCTCGCAGTCAAGCGCGCTTTTGCCTTTATACTCTACGACCGATTTCCGACCGGTCTGAGCGCACCTTCGTACTCCTCCGTTACTCTTTAGGAGGAGACCGCCCCAGTCAAACTACCCACCATACACTGTCCTCGATCCGGATAACGGACCAGAGTTAGAACCTCAAGGTTGCCAGGGTGGTATTTCAAGGTTGGCTCCATGAGAACTGGCGTCCCCACTTCAAAGCCTCCCACCTATCCTACACAAGCAAGCTCAAAGTCCAGTGCAAAGCTATAGTAAAGGTTCACGGGGTCTTTCCGTCTAGCCGCGGATACACTGCATCTTCACAGCGATTTCAATTTCACTGAGTCTCGGGTGGAGACAGCGCCGCCATCGTTACGCCATTCGTGCAGGTCGGAACTTACCCGACAAGGAATTTCGCTACCTTAGGACCGTTATAGTTACGGCCGCCGTTTACCGGGGCTTCGATCAAGAGCTTCGCGTTAGCTAACCCCATCAATTAACCTTCCGGCACCGGGCAGGCGTCACACCCTATACGTCCACTTTCGTGTTTGCAGAGTGCTGTGTTTTTAATAAACAGTCGCAGCGGCCTGGTATCTTCGACCGGCATGTGCTTACGGGGTAAACCCTTCACACTCACCGGCGCACCTTCTCCCGAAGTTACGGTGCCATTTTGCCTAGTTCCTTCACCCGAGTTCTCTCAAGCGCCTTGGTATTCTCTACCTAACCACCTGTGTCGGTTTGGGGTACGGTTCCTAATTACCTGAAGCTTAGAAGCTTTTCCTGGAAGCATGGCATCAACCACTTCATCGTCCTAAAGGACAACTCGTCATCAGCTCTCGGCCTTAAGATCCCGGATTTACCTAAGATCTCAGCCTACCACCTTAAACACGGACAACCAACGCCGTGCTGGCCTAGCCTTCTCCGTCCCTCCATCGCAGTAATTAGAAGTACGGGAATATTAACCCGTTTCCCATCGACTACGCATTTCTGCCTCGCCTTAGGGGCCGACTCACCCTGCGTCGATTAACGTTGCGCAGGAAACCTTGGTCTTTCGGCGTGGGAGTTTTTCACTCCCATTGTCGTTACTCATGTCAGCATTCGCACTTCTGATACCTCCAGCAAGCTTCTCAACTCACCTTCACAGGCTTACAGAACGCTCCTCTACCGCTCATCCTAAGATGAACCCGTAGCTTCGGTGTATGGTTTGAGCCCCGTTACATCTTCCGCGCAGGCCGACTCGACTAGTGAGCTATTACGCTTTCTTTAAAGGGTGGCTGCTTCTAAGCCAACCTCCTAGCTGTCTAAGCCTTCCCACATCGTTTCCCACTTAACCATAACTTTGGGACCTTAGCTGACGGTCTGGGTTGTTTCCCTTTTCACGACGGACGTTAGCACCCGCCGTGTGTCTCCCGTGCTGACACTTGCTGGTATTCGGAGTTTGCATCGGTTTGGTAAGTCGGGATGACCCCCTAGCCGAAACAGTGCTCTACCCCCAGCAGTGATACACGAGGCGCTACCTAAATAGCTTTCGAGGAGAACCAGCTATCTCCGAGCTTGATTAGCCTTTCACTCCGATCCACAGGTCATCCGCTAACTTTTCAACGGTAGTCGGTTCGGTCCTCCAGTTAGTGTTACCCAACCTTCAACCTGCCCATGGATAGATCGCCCGGTTTCGGGTCTATACCCAGCGACTAAACGCCCTATTAAGACTCGCTTTCGCTACGCCTCCCCTATTCGGTTAAGCTCGCCACTGAATATAAGTCGCTGACCCATTATACAAAAGGTACGCAGTCACAGAACAAGTCTGCTCCCACTGCTTGTACGCATACGGTTTCAGGATCTATTTCACTCCCCTCTCCGGGGTTCTTTTCGCCTTTCCCTCACGGTACTAGTTCACTATCGGTCAGTCAGTAGTATTTAGCCTTGGAGGATGGTCCCCCCATATTCAGACAAAGTTTCTCGTGCTCCGTCCTACTCGATTTCATTGATAAGAGATTTTCGTGTACGGGGCTATCACCCACTACGGCGGCACTTTCCAGAGCCTTCCACTAATCTCAAATCAACTTAAGGGCTAGTCCCCGTTCGCTCGCCACTACTAAGGGAATCTCGGTTGATTTCTTTTCCTCAGGGTACTTAGATGTTTCAGTTCCCCTGGTTCGCCTCATGCACCTATGTATTCAGTGCATGATACCCAGCTTATGCTAGGTGGGTTCCCCCATTCAGAAATCTCTGGATCACAGTCTGTTTGCCGACTCCCCAGAGCTTATCGCAGGCTACAACGTCTTTCATCGCCTCTGACTGCCAAGGCATCCACCGTATGCGCTTCTTCACTTGACCATATAACCCCAAGCAATCTGGTTACTGTCTATAACGTGAAGACGACATTCGCCGAAAATTTGCACTTGAGAACAACGCAAATTTTACCTTGACCAAATTAATTACCAGTGAAAGTAATCAATCAGTCACTTCTATCACATACCCAAATTTTTAAAGAACGATTTTTCTGACTGGTCAAAGACCAGAAATCAACACTCATCTGCCAAAACAGGAATGCTCATTTCTGAACTCTATTCACATCAACGTTGAAGGCCGTAAGTGGTGGAGCCAAGCGGGATCGAACCGCTGACCTCCTGCGTGCAAGGCAGGCGCTCTCCCAGCTGAGCTATGGCCCCAAATACTTCCAAGGCCTGCACCCTCAACAATTGGTGGGTCTGGGCAGATTCGAACTGCCGACCTCACCCTTATCAGGGGTGCGCTCTAACCAACTGAGCTACAGACCCAATCGTCTTTCGCAATGAATCAAGCAATTCGTGTGGGTGCTTATGAATAAGCTGGGATCTTTCGATTAAGGAGGTGATCCAGCCGCAGGTTCCCCTACGGCTACCTTGTTACGACTTCACCCCAGTCATGAATCACACCGTGGTAACCGTCCTCCCGAAGGTTAGACTAGCTACTTCTGGTGCAACCCACTCCCATGGTGTGACGGGCGGTGTGTACAAGGCCCGGGAACGTATTCACCGTGACATTCTGATTCACGATTACTAGCGATTCCGACTTCACGCAGTCGAGTTGCAGACTGCGATCCGGACTACGATCGGTTTTATGGGATTAGCTCCACCTCGCGGCTTGGCAACCCTTTGTACCGACCATTGTAGCACGTGTGTAGCCCAGGCCGTAAGGGCCATGATGACTTGACGTCATCCCCACCTTCCTCCGGTTTGTCACCGGCAGTCTCCTTAGAGTTCCCACCATTACGTGCTGGTAACTAAGGACAAGGGTTGCGCTCGTTACGGGACTTAACCCAACATCTCACGACACGAGCTGACGACAGCCATGCAGCACCTGTGTCTGAGTTCCCGAAGGCACCAATCCATCTCTGGAAAGTTCTCAGCATGTCAAGGCCTGGTAAGGTTCTTCGCGTTGCTTCGAATTAAACCACATGCTCCACCGCTTGTGCGGGCCCCCGTCAATTCATTTGAGTTTTAACCTTGCGGCCGTACTCCCCAGGCGGTCAACTTAATGCGTTAGCTGCGCCACTAAGTTCTCAAGGAACCCAACGGCTAGTTGACATCGTTTACGGCGTGGACTACCAGGGTATCTAATCCTGTTTGCTCCCCACGCTTTCGCACCTCAGTGTCAGTATCAGTCCAGGTGGTCGCCTTCGCCACTGGTGTTCCTTCCTATATCTACGCATTTCACCGCTACACAGGAAATTCCACCACCCTCTACCGTACTCTAGCTTGCCAGTTTTGGATGCAGTTCCCAGGTTGAGCCCGGGGCTTTCACATCCAACTTAACAAACCACCTACGCGCGCTTTACGCCCAGTAATTCCGATTAACGCTTGCACCCTCTGTATTACCGCGGCTGCTGGCACAGAGTTAGCCGGTGCTTATTCTGTCGGTAACGTCAAAACAGCAAAGTATTAATTTACTGCCCTTCCTCCCAACTTAAAGTGCTTTACAATCCGAAGACCTTCTTCACACACGCGGCATGGCTGGATCAGGCTTTCGCCCATTGTCCAATATTCCCCACTGCTGCCTCCCGTAGGAGTCTGGACCGTGTCTCAGTTCCAGTGTGACTGATCATCCTCTCAGACCAGTTACGGATCGTCGCCTTGGTGAGCCATTACCCCACCAACTAGCTAATCCGACCTAGGCTCATCTATTAGCGCAAGGCCCGAAGGTCCCCTGCTTTCTCCCGTAGGACGTATGCGGTATTAGCGTTCCTTTCGAAACGTTGTCCCCCACTAATAGGCAGATTCCTAGGCATTACTCACCCGTCCGCCGCTGAATCAGGGAGCAAGCTCCCGTCAACCGCTCGACTTGCATGTGTTAGGCCTGCCGCCAGCGTTCAATCTGAGCCATGATCAAACTCTTCAGTTCAATACTGCATGGGTTTTGAGAAAACCCTAAACTTGGCTCAGCAATCGCAGACTCTTCGTTTAAGAAGAAAAAACTCTCTATTACGAGTGTTTACCTGTGATGCTGATAATCTTGCGATCCTCAGTCTTAGCTCACAAGCACCCACACGAATTGCTTGATTCAATTGTTAAAGAACGTTTGGTTAAGTCTTTCGTCTCAACCGAGGCGCGCATCTTACAGCAGCCTCATTTCCTGTCAAGCTGTTTTTGAAGAACTTTTTCTTTCTTCTCAACACCTTGCAGCGCCCCACCAGATCATCTTCTCTCCAGCGGGAGGCGCATTCTACAGCGTTACAAACCGCTGTCAACACCCTCTTTACCGCCTTCGATCAAACCTGATCGAACCATCAACAGAG
>NZ_JABMCQ010000216.1 GCF_013179575.1 Sphingobacterium shayense
GGATTTGTTAATTTATTTACGTGCTTCTGTCCCAACCCTTGTTAATAACATTCAAAAAAGAGGACGTGATTACGAATCTGCGATCCGCTTAGACTATCTCTCAAAATTAAATGAGAAATACGAGAAATGGATAGGTAACTATAACGAAGGAAAACTTCTAGTGTTAGACAAAGATAACCTTGATTTCGCGCAGAAGCCAGAAGATTTGGGTGTGGTGATTGAAAAAATAGAAGCCGAAATGTTTGGCTTGTTTTAGAGAACCCACTGTGTTGCAGCGCCATTCAAAGCTTAATAACACCTATCTGTTTCTAAAGTTAGCAAATTCTTTAAGAACGCTTCATTACAATTTTCACGGCGTCTGTCTAACATGAAAACAAATGGATGCTAAGGCCAAGTAGCGACGATACTCCTTAAAATTCGATGATCAATACCGCACAATTAGCTTCGAACTTGTTTTCATCAGTATCTTCTATAAAATAGAAAGAAGGCGGTCGAATATCTCGCTGGTTCTAAAACCAAAGCAAGTGCATAGATTCCACCTCAATCTGTTCGAAATCTCTCTTATTTCGTTGTTTCACAGAAAACGAAATCCCTGAATCTAAACATCTTATCAATTCATCCGCCCAAGACAACAAGCATTTCGTTTAGAAATTTTATCTTTGCATTCCATACGTAAAATAAAAAGACTATGAGCAAAGCTATTATTAAGACAGAAAAAGGCGACATGACTGTGCAATTCTACACAGAAGACGCACCGAATACCGTAGCAAATTTCATTAAATTGGCAAAATCTGGATATTATGATGGATTGACTTTTCACCGTGTGATACCTGATTTTGTAATCCAAGGCGGATGCCCCAACACCCGTGAGGGAGCAACCGGAATGCCTGGTACCGGTGGACCTGGGTATAAAATCGACTGTGAACTAACGGGAGAAAACCAATACCACGACCGTGGCGTATTATCAATGGCACACGCAGGACGTAATACTGGCGGATCACAATTCTTCGTTTGTCACAGCCGTAACAATACCGCTCATTTGGACAGAAATCACACCTGTTTCGGCAAAGTTATCGAAAATGTAGACATCGTAGATGATATCCGTCAAGGTGATCGCATTCTAGGTATAGAAGTTATTGAAGATTAATTAAATACCTATGAATTTAAGAGCATTAGTATCAGTTACAGGTAAACCAGGATTATTTAAATTGATTGGCCAGAATAAAGGAGGCTTTATACTGGAGACTTTAGACGAGAAAAAAATCAAATCTACTGTTAGCATTTCGACAACGAAGATGGCTACTCTAGAAGATATTACTATTTACGGTGAAGAGGATGAAATTCGTTTGGTTGACGTCTTACAAGCAATTAAAGATCTTGCTGTAGAAACCCCAGACTTAAAGGCTGACGGCGAAACTTTACGTGCATTTTTCCGAGAAGTAGCACCAGGTCATGATGAATCTCGCGTATATTCTTCTGACATCAAAAAAATAGTTTCTTGGTACAATATCCTGAAAGATTTACCTCTATTTAACGAAGAATCTCCGGCCCCTATCCAGCAAGGATAGTAGCCGATATCAGAAGAGGACACATCAGCGAAGTGTACTCGAATAGTATACAACATTTAGTATACAATTTTTGGGTACCGTACGCAGAGTGATTTGTCCTCTTTTGTTTAAAACAAGCGTAGTTGGACAGGACGTGTTGGCGATACAAATAAATCGTTTCTTAAAACCGGTGGTGCACAATCCCCCATGTGTTTCTTTCTAGCCAACCGAAATAATTGTTTTATCCCTTCTGCAATCTTTCCATCTCCTGCAATTCTTCTTCCCCATTCACTGTCATTCAACTGACCACCATGACATTCTTTGATCCCATGTATGATCTTTTCAGCGGCATCAGGATAATTCTTGTGTACCCAATCGCAAAATATATGAGATACAGCTCCATTTAAACGAACAATCGTATAGCCCGCCCAAACCGCCCCAACATTTGCAGCTTCTTTGATAATATCAGCCATCTCCATACTGTTAATACCTGGAACAATTGGGGCGATTAACACTGAAACAGGTATATTGCGATTTGCAAATGATTCAATTAGTTTTAATCGCGCCCCTGCTGTTGCTGTTCTGGGTTCCATCTTGCGACGTACATCCTCATTTAAGCTGTTTATTGTCACCGTAACGGAAACTAACCCCAGTGACGCAAGTTCCTGTATAATATCAATATCTCGGAACATCAAGACATTCTTACTGATGATCGACACGGGATGTTTGTACGCTAACATCGTTTTTAAAATCCCTCTGGTGATCTTAAATTTACGTTCTATCGGCTGATAACAGTCCGTATTACCGGACAGAAATATGGTCTGAGGATCATAATGCTTTTTTTCAAACTCTTGCTTTAACAAATCGATTGCATTTTGCTTTACAATTATTTTTCTCTCAAAATCTAAGCCTGCGCTATACCCCCAGTATTCGTGACTATTCCTAGCATAGCAATAGACACATCCATGTTCACAACCCTGATAAGGATTAAGTGATTTTGAAAAACCTATGTCCGGACTATTAACCTTGGATATAATAGTTTTAGGATAGCTATAGATAATAACGGTTTTACTAGATTCTAAAAAAGGCTCATCCAATCCTTCTTGAAATTCTTGCGAATATTCATGCTGAAAAAACTTGTTATTAGGATTGACCTGTGCACCCCTACCTTTAAAATAATATTCATCATTGTTGTTCGAAACCATGAGCAAATATACTAAATTTAATAGCTATTACTAAAATTATGAGTTTTTAATGCGTTAAAAAAATGCCACATTTTAAGAGCCGCTTGATGCCAATCGGAAATACGTGAATTAAATAAATAGCCATGATCGCCAGTTCGGCCCTTCTACGGGCTTTGCCAACGAACGAGACAATCGCAAGCAATCTTTCACATTTCTTAACCTAATTTTTGTTTAGTTTTCGTTAATTTTATTGCTTGAAATAAATCTTTTCATACATGAAAATATTACATACAGGGGATTGGCACTTAGGCAAACGATTAGATAATTTCTCTAGGATAGAGGAGCAGCGCGAAGTACTCTCCGAACTCTGTGAACTTGCTGACCAACAACAGGCCGATGTGATAGTCATAGCGGGGGATTTATTTGATAACTTCAATCCTGCGGTGGAAGCAGTAGAACTCCTGTACCGTACTCTACGCCAGTTATCCAAAGATGGTAAACGACCGGTGATTGCAATTGCCGGAAATCACGATAGTGCAGATCGTATTGATGCACCTGACATAATAGCGCGCGAATGCGGCATTTTATTCGTTGGCTACCCGAAAGCTCATATACGTCCCTACGCGATCACTTCTGGATTTTCGATCACTAAAGCAGCTCCGGGATTTATGGAAATTCAACTGCCAAACTTCTCCTATCCTTTGCGTGTACTCCATACTGCTTTTGCAAATGAACTCCGATTAAAGCAGTATCTTGGACTGGAAAACAAGGAACAACAATTAAACGAATTGTTAAAAGCTCATTGGAACGAACTCGCTAGTCAGTACTGCGACGATACGGGTGTAAACATATTAACCGCCCATTTATACCTATTGGAGCGAGGGGGAGAAATAATCGAGGAGCCAGAAGGTGAAAAACCGATAAAAATAGGCAATGCCGAACTAATTTTTTCGGACTGTATCCCAGAGGAAATACAATATACTGCGCTGGGTCATCTTCATCGTTACCAGCAAATTCGTGGGCACAATGCGCCTGTCGTATACCCAAGCAGTCCATTAGCCTATTCATTTTCCGAAGCTGGACAACAAAAAGGGGTAGTATTGGTCGAATTGTTTCCTCAGAGCAAAGCAGAATACACATTCTTACCATTGAGATCAGGACGCAGTCTACAACGCAAACGCTTTCAGGAGATAGATGAGGCGATTGTCTGGTTAAAAGCAAACCCATACACGCTTGTCGAACTTACCCTTGTAAGTGATGAATTTATTAGTTCTGCGGATCTAAAAAGAATCCATGAAGCACATGACGGCATCATTCATATCATACCGGTTGTACGGTCACAGCAGTCAACCAATGCCAACAATAAATTAATTAATCTTGAACAAGACCTCGATTTATTGTTCAAAGATTATTTCCAGTTTAAATATGCGCAAGAGCCCAACGCGGAAATAATGGACTTATTGAAAGAGGTAATCAACAACACTACAAACACGGAGGACTAGATTTGTTACCACTATATCTCAGTATTGAAGGACTATACTCCTATCAACAAAAACAAGAAATTGATTTCACTACTTTAACCCAAGCTGGTCTATTCGGTATATTTGGAAAGGTTGGATCTGGTAAATCTTCCATTCTGGAAGCGATCGGATTTGCGCTATACGGCGAAACCGAGCGATTAAACAAACAGGAAAAGCGAACGTATAACATGCTAAATTTAAAATCCAACACAGCATGCATTGTATTTGACTTTTTAAATTTCCAAGGAAATAAATACCGATTTGTAGCTCAGTGGCGGCGACGCAAGAAGTTCGAAGATACAACCACGCTTGAACGAACGGCCTACCAATGGTTAGATGATCGGTGGACACCGATACCTTCAGCTGATGGGTCCGAGATTACAAACTTAACGTATGCAAACTTTAGAAGAACGATTATTATCCCGCAGGGACAATTTAAGGAGTTCCTAGAGCTTCGTGGTAAAGATCGATCTGAAATGATGAAAGAAATTTTCAACTTAAATCGATTCGACTTAGGCCGCAACGTTTCTGATTTGCAACGAGTGAATAACAGTAAACTAGAGATTTTGAAGGGAGCACTTTCTGGGTTTGAAGAAATCAGTGCAGATTCCATACTCGACAAACAACAGGAACTTGTTAAAGCACGACAGGCCCTGCAAACTATAAAATCCGAACATACGCTGCTAGAAACCGAAATAACACGTTTAACACAAGCTAAGAAATATAGAACTGAGCTCGCCAAGAAGAAAGAATCTCTAGAACAATTTATCGCCGACGAAAAAAAAATCAAACAACTGGAACAAGAAGTGGAGATTTATGAGGCGACTAATCGTGCTTTCCGCGACCTGCTAAACCATACGCATTCCCTAAATAAGGACAAAGAACAGCTCACACACAAAATTGAGCAACTCGATAGCAAAAAACAGACGGTACTAGATCAACTTGAGCAAAAAGAAGAACAATGGAATGCGATCGCTGCAGATTATGTTCAAATCGAACGATTTAAAGCACAGAATGAAGATTTGAAGCTTCTTTCCCTTATTGTAAAACACCAGGCCACTTACTCTGCGAGTTCAAAGCGGTTACTAGAGGGCCAGCCCCATCTCGACGAAGCCCAAAATGAGGAACAAAACCTGTCCGTTGAACTCGAAAAAAAAGAGAAAGAACTCGAGGATCTAAAAGCAAATAAATTAGACACAGCGGTACTCCTTAACATAGAAGCTTGGTAT
>NZ_JABMCQ010000217.1 GCF_013179575.1 Sphingobacterium shayense
AGCAACAGCTGCTGTCGGTAGTGCTCAAATTAACAAAGAATTTACTTTAATTACCGCGCCTGTTAGCGGGTATATAAGCCGAATTCCAAAAAGAATCGGCAACCTTGTTACCAAAGGAGACAAAGAACCCCTTACTATGTTGTCTGACGTTCAAGAAGTATTTGTATATTTTTCAATGAACGAATCTGATTTTCTATATTTCTCAAAACAAAAAGCAAAAGAAGATAGTATCAATGGTATAAAACGCGAAAACCAACTAAGCTTCCCCGAAGCAACATTAATTTTAGCGGACGGAGAGGCATATAGCAAAAAAGGGAAAGTTGATGCAATTAACGGACAAGTTGACCGCACAACCGGCGCGATTTCACTACGAGCTTCCTTTCAAAACACCGACAACATACTTCGTAGCGGTAGTACAGGTACATTAAAGATTTCCGAAGTAAAAAAAGGTGTTATCCAAATCCCCCAGATAGCAACCAGTGAACTCCAAGATCGTACTTTCGTATACGTTCTTACAAAAGATAATAAAGCAGAACGCCGTTCGATTACCATTAACGGTTCTAGCAAAGATAAATATATCGTATCCTCTGGATTAAAAATAGGAGATAGAGTACTAACCTCCGGGCTGGATAAGATTACCGATGGCTCAAGTGTGACGCCAATCCAACAATAATTCTTTTGTATATTAGTTTCAGAAAACTAATATCAAATTATATCATTAGATATAGTGCTAAATTTTTATGCACATTAATTCGCATTTATGTTAAAAACATTTGTCAATAGACCCGTATTAGCTACTGTCGTTTCCTTAATCCTTGTTATTCTTGGTCTGGTGGGATTGAAAACACTCCCAATTAGCCGCTTCCCTGAGATAGCTCCTCCCAGTGTAGTAGTAGCGCTTAGCTACCCTGGAGCGAATTCAGAAACTGTCGCAGAAAGCGTTTTACTACCTATCGAAGAAGCTATCAACGGCGTTGAGGATATGACATACATCAAGTCCTCCGCAACGAACTCTGGTTCGGGGTCCGTTCAGGTTTTCTTTAAAACAGGAACAAATCCGGACATTGCTTCGGTTAACGTTCAAACGCGTATATCAAAAGCCATCAGTACGATACCCTCCGAGGTTAACGAAAATGGTATTACCGTACAACCCAGACAAAGTGGCGCGATTATGACCATCAATCTCTTCTCCGACCATAAAGATTCGGTTTACGATGAGACTTTCCTTCAAGCCTACGCGCAAATTAATATGATCCGCCCTTTATTACGTGTCGATGGAGTGGCGCAAGTATCTAGAATTGGCGCAAGAGATTATTCCATGCGCGTATGGTTGAACCCTGAGAAATTAGCTGTATATAACCTGGTTCCGCAAGATGTTAGTAAAGCACTCGCTGATCAAAACTTTGAGATGGCTCCAGGAAAATTTGGAGAAACGTCCGACGAGGTATTTGAAACCGTACTCAAACACAAAGGTCGTTTTTCTCGACCTGAGCAATTCCAAAACATGGTCATTAAGACCAATAAAGATGGCTCGGTCCTTTACCTCAAAGACATTGCACGAATAGAATTTGGTGCAACAAATCTTGGAAGTGACAACAAAGTCGACGGAAATCCCGGCCTTACCCTCAACATTACACAAACTAGTGGATCGAATGCCCACGCGATCGACATCGAGGTTCGCAAAGTACTCCAGGAACTCGAAAAAGCGTTCCCTAAAGGGGTACACTACGAAATATCATACAGCGTTCGTGATCAAATAGATGAATCAATAAGTCAGGTACAACACACTTTATTTGAAGCCTTCATCCTTGTGTTTATTATCGTATTTGTCTTCTTACAAGATTTCCGCTCTACACTAATCCCAGCAATTGCAATTCCGGTATCCCTGATTGGTACGTTTTTCTTTTTGAGTCTATTTGGCTTTTCCCTCAACGTGCTTACCATGTTTGCCTTAGTTCTAGCTATAGGTATTGTTGTCGATGATGCAATCGTCGTTGTAGAGGCGATACATCAAAAAATGCATGAAACGGGACTCAAACCTCGGGCGGCAACATTGGAAACAATGTCTGAAATAACGGGTGCTATTTTGTCCATAACAATGGTAATGGCTGCAGTATTCTTACCAATCGGATTCATGGAGGGACCTGCCGGTATTTTCTACAGACAATTCGCATACACGCTAGCCACAGCAATCCTTATATCCGCATTGAACGCTCTTACCTTGAGTCCCGCTCTTTGTGCGCTGCTGCTTAAACCGATGAGACACGAAGGCGAAGAGGATGAAAAGCTCGCCAATAGAAATAAATTTCAAACATATAAACACCGCTTCTTTGACGCCTTTAACGTTGCCTTCGATCGATTTACTGAGAAATACATCACAGCTATAAAATTTTTGTTAGCTAAAAAGAAATTAGCTTTTCTAGGTCTTGCCGTAATTACTATAGTCGGCGCCGCTTTTTTAATGAAAACACCACGTAGCTTTATCCCAACTGAAGATGATAGTTTCCTCACTTATTCATTAGCGATGCCTCCTGGTGCTTCGCTCTCTCGTACTACTCAAGTATTACGAACCGCTGACAGCATCTTAAAACGCCATAAGGATATAGCAGGAATGACAACCGTTTCTGGATTTAACGCACTAGACGGTACTACGAGTCCGGCATTCGCGGCGGGATACATTAATCTTAAACCACATAATGAACGTACTGATATTAAATCAATCGAAGCGTTCATGGATACGATCCGAAATGACTTGGCGCATATTAACGAAGCAACTTTTAAAGTATTTCCTCGCCCTACGGTACAGGGATTTGGAGATTTTGCAGGTATAGAACTCGTTCTTCAAGATCGTCTTGGGGGCGATATTCGCGATTTCGATCTGGTAGCGGATTCCTTCATCAATCAATTAAATGAATTACCAGAGGTTAGCAACGCCTACACAACTTTTAAATCTAATTTCCCTCAATACGAAGCTGATATTGATGTTGTAAAAGCCAAAAGTATGGGTATCGAAATAAAGGAAATGATGAACACGATTAGGATGTACTTCGCAAGAGTAAATTCAGGTGATTTCAATCGCTTCGGCCGTACCTATCGTGTTTATATGCAAGCAGATTTTGATTATCGTACGGACCCCGAATCCTTAAATTCTATATTCGTTCGAACGAAATCGGGTGCGATGGTACCGGTAAGTACAGTTATGACTCTCAACAAAGTGATTGGGCCTGAAGTTATTACTCGATACAACCTATATAACGCAATCACCGTTAACGCTACACCAGCAAATGGGTACAGTACAGGAGATGCTATGGCTGCGATTGAGAATTATGCTAACGATAACTTACCTGCAAACTACGGATATGAGTGGACCGGAATGTCCTATGAAGAAAGTCAATCTGGATCGCAGACAATCCTGATCTTCGCTTTAAGCATATTATTTGTATACTTCTTGCTCTCGGCGCAATACGAAAGTTATATATTGCCTTGGGCGGTCCTATTATCTGTACCAGTCGGGTTGGTGGGTGTGTTTTCCACGGTACTCTTAGTCGGCCTTGAAAATAATATTTATGTCCAAGTAGGATTAATAATGTTAATTGGGCTCTTAGCTAAAAACGCAATTCTTATTGTTGAATTTGCAGTACAACAACGGACCAAAGGTCTAAGTATTTATGATGCCGCAATCACAGGAGCCAAACTGCGCTTGAGACCAATTCTGATGACGTCACTTGCGTTCGTCGCCGGACTTATACCGTTAATGTGGAGTGTTGGCCCTTCCGCCATTGGTAACCACTCAATAAGTTTTAGTGCTGCGGGAGGTATGTTAGCGGGTGTTATTTTCGGCATATTTATTATCCCAGTCCTATTTGTCGTGTTTAAAACATTAGATGAAAAAGTTAAATCAAAATTCAATTCTGAAGAAAATTAGTATGAAAGACAGAATAAAACAATTTGTATACATAATTCTGTTGTTGATGATAGTTTCTGCCTGTAAAATAGGTAAAAAGTACAGTCAGCCAGATTTAAATATTCCTGAGCAGTTTCGGGGGGACACAATGTCTTTCACGCAAGACACAACCGCGTTCGGTTTGGTCTCGTGGCGCGAATTTTTTAATGACCGCAAATTACTATCTCTAATCGACAGTGGATTAGCAAATAATTACGATATGCGCACGGCACTAAAAAATATCGAAATAGCGAACCGTAATCTTAGACGAAATAAATTAGACTATTTGCCTTCGGTTGATGGAAATATTGCGTCAATCGAAAAACAATATCGTTCAGACGATTTCTACGGAAGCCCTTCGTCCAAGTGGTATGCAGGAAAAGAAGATAATGAAATTCCTAACAGTTTATTTGCTTATCAATCACAATTTAGTACAGGAGCCGAGTTCTCCTGGGAAATCGATATTTGGGGTAGGATCGCTAATAATAAGGACAAGCTTAAAGCTGCGTTTTTAGATACGCACGAAGCTAAAAATGCCATTCAGACAAAGTTGATTTCTGATATTGCGTTGGGTTATTTCAACCTAATAATGCTCGACGCACAAATTGAAGTAGCTCGTCGTAATTTACAATTAAACGATAGCACACTACAAATGATTGAACTACAATTTGCAGCAGGCGAAATAACCGCTCTGGCAATACAGCAAACGAAATCACAACGTTTAGTAGCTGCTTCTTTAGTTCCAGACTTAGAAAAACAGATTGCTATTCAAGAAAACTCTCTCCGAGTGCTTGTTGGCGAAATGCCAGACACTATAGGAAGAGGTAATTCGACGGAAAATCTTATGAATATAGGTGGTGACGTATCATTGGGTTCTCCCCTGGAAATAGTTAGAAACCGCCCTGATATCAAACGCGCAGAATTTGGATTAATAGATGCAAATGCACAGATGAATATCCAACAAATCATGCGTTACCCCCAATTATCGTTGGAGGGCATATTCGGTGTAAACAGTATGCTACCTAAAAACTGGGTTAACATCCCAGGCGCATTAATAGGAGGAATTGGCGGTGGTTTGACAGCTCCGATATTCAAAAATGGAAAACTAAAAAATGAGTATGAGGTAGCTAAGATCGAACGTGAAAAAGCAGAATTAGGATTACAACAAACGGTAATGGAGGCAGTAAGTGAGGTTTCAAATTCTGTCATCACAATAGAAAAGCAAAAAGAACAACTTAAACTAGCACGAGAAAGAGTCGACAATGCAGATTTAGCAGTCAAAAATGCATCCTTATTATTTAAAGCGGGTTATGCAACTTACCTGGAAGTTATTACCGCACA
>NZ_JABMCQ010000218.1 GCF_013179575.1 Sphingobacterium shayense
TTGTCCCCCGCCAAGAACTAATACCACGGACTCTCTATCTAACCGAATGCCTGGAGCACCAGTAGACAGTAAAGCAGGCACAAGATCTATCGCATAGCGCTGCTCATTCTCATAAACCGTTTCGACCGATTTTTCATCAGCTAAGATTTCTTGAATTATGATACTTGATATTTGGTCCTCAGAAGCCAAGCTCTTCAAATTGATAACCTTACAATTTACCTGCTCGTATTCGCGAGCCAAACTTTTGAAGAAACCGGAATAACCTTGGAACTCTACGGAGCCCTGGTTACCGGCTAACCCCTTGTGACTGGCAGAAATGTCAGATATTAAATAAATCCACTTTATCCTGTCCATATCGACACGTTTAACCAGGCCAACCAAATCCAAAATATTATCGCGCTCACTTGCACCCTCTAGATCCAGCGCAATTAATCCATCGAATTTGCTAAGATCGCTTTCTGTATCGACACTTTCTGCCGCCACGCCCTGTTTCTGAAGTTCATCCAGCAGAAGCGAAACCTGCCTACCGGGGGGCGAAACAATAGCGAAACGTTTTCCTACAAGGGACTGTGCGTCGCCTAGGGTTGCATGGTCCGCAGGTGTCAAATCAAAGCGAAACCGGGAGAGCCCGTTCTTCGCTATCCCTTGCTGCGAATTGTCTTCGCCCGTGAGATTACTAATCCAAACGGATAACTCGTTAAGAGTTTTAATAGCGGCTAATTTTTCCATTAGGTCCCCTTGCTGCTCCAGGTCATTTCCAAAATCGATTTTGGACCGGAGCTCCCCTACAATTTCCATCCGCTTAATAGAGTCGATACTTAAATCGGCTTCTAAATCCAGATCTAAGCCTAGCATCTCTTTCGGGTATCCCGTCTTATCGCTCACGATATCTAGAATGAGCGCCTGTAGCTTTTTTAAGGTGATTGGCTCTTGCGCGAGCACAGGTGTACCGCTCTCAGTTACTACTTCAGCAGCATCCATTTCGATCGCTTGCAAGTTATCGTTAAACCAAGAAACCATGCTGCTGAGCGTTTTTATTCCAGATAGCTGCTCCATCACGTTGTCCTCGCCGGCACCAGCAGCTACTAATAAACCTAGCTCACCACGCAGCGCTCCTATTATCTCAACTCTTTTGATCGAGTCGATACTTAAATCTGCTTCCAAATCTAGATCCATACCCAGCATCTCATGTGGATAGCCCGTTTTCTCACTGACGATTTTTAGCAGTAACGCCCCGATATCCTTTTTACTACTTTTCTTCACCTCTATACTAAGCGAGTTTCCATTCTTCAGCGGTCGCTCGGATAAAGGGGCAGCAGGTTCTGGTAAATGAACGGAGGCTTGGGAGGAATACATCGGTAACGGATTTGTCTGCTGGTGCTGACCTAAGAAAGACAGCATCACGTCACGCTGCGCCTGAATGAGCATTTTCATGCTATTTAAATATTCCGCCAACATCCGCTCGGTGGCGAGCTCGCTTTGACCCTGAGGTGCTGGCTGGTGTGTAGAGTGGTTCATCTGAAGAGGGGTAGAAATGGGTAATGCGCCATTACTTGGCAAGTTACCTATCGCAGGATGGGCTGCCTGTCCATTGATACGCCAGAGGGCTGGGCTTTTTTTATACTGTTCAGGCGATCCAATCTGAACCAGTTTCACATCGCGCCCAAGAAATAATTTCGCTAAATCCATGGAACGGCCCGTGCCTATGTATCTAGCCAGCATGCACAGGAGATGAGAAAGCTTCTTGCGTCCGTTATCTTCCACATGAAGCATCGTAGCAGATTCATCCAGGCAGGATTCCGTCAATGCTGACAATACCTTCCCCGGACCTACCTCTATGAATATTCGAGCCCCGTCGGCATACATTGCTTCGATTTCTTCCCTAAAACGTACCGGCTGCACTAAATGATCAGTAAGCCTTTCTTTTATAGCTGACGGCTCCACCGGGTAAAGAGTCGCTGTGGTGTTTGACCAAACCGGAATTTGAGCTTTCTGAAAACGCACATCTCTTAGAACAATCTCATACAGGCTTTTGGAGCCTGCAACAATTGGGCTATGGAACGCGCAGGCAACCTCGATTTTTTTGGCCGAGATTCGCTGCTGTTTAAGTATTTCAAGTAGGCCCGTGATACCAGCCGTAGTCCCTGCAACAACACACTGAGATGGGGCGTTATAGTTAGCAGGATAACAGCCCTCAACCCCACTGACTATTTCTTCAATTCGCTCTGCTGAAGCATTTACTGCAGCCATAGCACCCGGATCGCCATCCACTACAGCGTTCAATATCGCCTCTGCTCTTTTGCTACTGAGTTCGACTAACTTTTCTTCCTCGAAAACTCCGGCAAAACATAGTGCCGGCAGTTCTCCGTAGCTGTGCCCCGCCAACATATCTGGGACGATGCCAAGCCAGTACAGAAATTTCGCTAGCGCTAAATCTATTAAACCAAGAATAGGCTGCGCCAAACGCGTATCTTTAAGCGAATCTTTTTGACGTTGTAAATCCTCAGGGCTAAATACCTGGGAAGGAAATACAACCTTTAGGAGCTCCGGAGTTTCCGTTAGCAGCTTACGCATAGCAGGAAAAATCACAAAGAGCTCGCGAGCCATATTAACCCGCTGGCTTCCCTGCCCAGGAAATAAAAAAGCCGTTTTCCCTGATTTTTTATTTACGATAAACGTGTCTTTACTTTCTATACCCGATAACGCCAGTTCGATTTTCATCACCAGATCCTCTGCAGTATCGGCAACAATACTCAGCTGAACCGGTTCCGCCGAGCATACGCTCAGCGTGTAGGCAATATCTTTTAATGGAATTCCGTCATTTACCTCTAACAGGGCCTTAACATCACCCAATTGCTTTTTCGCTTCTTCGTAGCTCTGCCCGCGAAAAACAAACAGCTCAGCAGGCCAAGATTGTAATATAGTCGCGTCCTGCCGGTTTGAATGCCCTGCAATAACAGCATGAAAATTCGTCCCGCCAAATCCAAAAGCGCTAACGCCAGCGTAACGCTCTTTCTCATCCCAGATTCCACATTCGCTATAAAACGCAAATGGACTCGTTTGGGCATTGTAATACATGTTTGGTTTTTGCAGGTGAAGTGTCGGTGGTTTCACGCCATGGAATACTGCTAGTGATGCTTTGATCAGTCCGGCTAATCCTGCAGCACATTTAGTATGACCAATCTGTGTTTTTACTGATCCCAAATGTGTCTTTCCGGGCAAAGCGCCCGCGCGACTGAACAAATTTGTCAGGGCATTAAGCTCTGTTTTGTCTCCCACAACGGTCCCCGTTCCATGCGCTTCAACTAAACCAACTGAAGCTGGACTGACTCCCGCCTGCGCGTAGGCACGCTCTAGTGCCCGCACCTGCCCTATTTTTCGTGGCGCGGTAAGACCTAGCGCTTTCCCGTCGCTCGAGCCTCCGATTCCCTTGATAACCGAATAAATTCGGTCTCCATCCTGAACAGCATCGCTGTACCGCTTCAAAACTACCATGGCAACACCTTCGCCTAGGGCAATCCCATCCGCCTCACTGTCAAATGTTGCACATCGCCCTTTTCGGGATAGTGCATGCGTGCTGGAAAACATCAGGTAGTCATTGATACCGTTATGCAAATCCGCGCCGCCAGCGAGCACCATATCGGATTTTCCTAATATTAATTCTTGGCATGCAAGCTCAATAGCAGCTAAGGAAGAGGCACAAGCCGCATCGACGGTAAAATTTCTCCCTCCAAGGTCTAGCCGATTTGTGATTCTTCCGGCGATAACATTCGCTAAAATACCCGGAAATGAATCTTCAGTTGTGTGAGGAAATGCATCCTGCACCTCTTTGTGCAGCTCTCCAAACACCTGTTTATAATATCCTCTAAAACTATAGCTATTAGCAAGGTCATTTCCACCCTCAGCCCCGATGATAACGGAGATGTTTTCTCTGTCGATCTCTTTATCGGCGTATCCCGCGTTATCCAGCGCGCGCCGAGCGACCAATAAACTTAATAGCTGCGTGGGTTCAATAGCAGCAAGAGATTGCGGAGGAATTCCAAACGCTAGGGGATCAAAATCAATTTTTGGAATAAAGCCTCCCCATTTCGAATGTGACACATCAGGTCCGTCCGTCTCAGGCTGGTAATAAATATCTTTATTCCAGCGTTCATCAGGCACCTCGGTGACACTATCTTTCCCTCCAACAATATTACGCCAGTATTCTTCTAAGCTCTTGGCGCCAGGAAATATGCAATCCATCCCGACAATAGCAATATCAAGCGGCATCTCGCCGGATGAAGGCTCCTGAGGCAAATGTGCGCTCTGAATATAATGCTTGTTGTTAACGCCTACATCCTGATGAAGATCGGCAAGCGAGAGGATACGGTCATGCATTACTGCTACCTGCCCAATCATGTACATGCCTAGGTCGAGCTGCTTGCCCTTGGGAATGGGAACTAATTCCCCCTGCTGACGGTCAATTCCTTTTGCGGCGATACGCAGCCTGCCGACATTTAACTGCTCAAGCTTTTCCCATACTTGCTTTTTATCCAGCCCCTTCTTTAGGAGCTCTGCTTTTTCCTCTGAAAAAAATCGAGCAAAAGAAGTATTTAAACATCGGGTTTCGTGCCCTGGAGCGGTCTCTAGTAACACCGTATCTTTCGCCTGAAGCGCCTGAACTTGAAATTCATCTTGTATAGCCCCTGTAGCTACAGCTTCTTTCGTATAAAGGTAAGCGGTACCCATTAACACCCCTACCTTAACACCTCTGGCTGCTAATGGAGCTGCCATAACGGAAACAAATGCACTCGAGAAAGCATCGTGAATGCCTCCAGCAAAAAATACATTGATATCTTCCGGATTATCTTCTTTTAAAATACGTTCGATCTGCTTTTCCCAAAGAACCATACTGGATAGTGGCCCGACATGACCACCACACTCCCTTCCTTCAAATACAAAGTTTCTTGCTCCTTGTTTTAAAAACATATCCAGTAAGCCAGCAGACGGTACATGCAGGAAGGTTTTAATTCCTGCCTGCTCGAATACCTTCGCCTGCTCAGGCCTCCCACCAGCGATTAAAACAACAGGGGGCATTGCTTCGAGTATATAGGAAATCTGCTCCTCCCGTAGAGCCTGAGGAGCAAATCCTAGAATACCTACGCCCCAAGTTTTATCCCCCATGAGTACTTTGGCTTCCGTCACTAACTCTTTCGCACTTTTACCTTTAAGCAGCGATAGCGCGACAAAAGGCAGGCCGCCAGCTTCGGCAACAGAATTAGCAAACAAA
>NZ_JABMCQ010000219.1 GCF_013179575.1 Sphingobacterium shayense
GCTAACATAATCCTTGAGCGTGAGGGAAAAGTATGGTGCTTAATCAGGGGATGGCAGAACAGAAGGCTAGAAATTGATGAGCCGTTATGGAATGTGTCCATGTCTCCATTGCATAACCGCCTTTCCAAAGAGATCGCTCCCGGAATATTTTTCTTTCACCAGGCATACTCTAGGGTAGCATCGTGGGATTTCATCCTCAAACGCTATTTTAATCAAACGGAAAAGAGGTTTTATCATCAGCTAACACCCAACAGACGAAAGAACTGGATGGTAAGCCGTGTGGCCGTGAAAGATGCGGTACGTGATCTATTGAATAAAGAAAGGGAACAGGCCTGTTTTCCTATTACTTTTGAAATATGTTCAGACGATCTTGGTCGGCCTTACCTGGTGGGGGAGCTAACGAAAGATGTGCATATTTCTTTGGCACACAAAGGGAAAGACGCTGTAGGTGCTGCCCGCTCGAGTGGCCCTGTCGGTATCGATATGGAGATCATGGAAGAACGCGGTGCTGGTTTTTATCCTTTAGTTTTTACCCATCTGGAAATGGATTTATTGGAAGGCCGCAATCAAGCGGAGTGGACCACTCGTTTTTGGGTGGCAAAAGAAGCTTACGGAAAGTTTTTAGGTACTGGTTTAAAAGGGAATCCTAAACAATACGAAGTAGGTCGTATCCAAGGGGAAAACCTATGGATTAACGAAACAGAAATTAAGACTATCATACACGAAAATTATATTATTGGATGGACACTGTAAACACGCGGTTAAAAATGAACCATGAGGAGTTATTTACGCTATTGAAGGATTTTATCACTGAGGTGATCGGTGAAGAATTTGCCCAGGAGATGGATATATCTCCGAGTAGCTCATTTACTAAAGATCTGGAGATGGATAGCATAGAGATCGTAGCTTTTTCAGAGAAAATTAAAGCACATTTTGGAGATCAGATTGATTTTACCGGATGGTTGTCTTCGATGGATCTGGATGAATTGATAAATCTCGATCTTCAGATGATAATCAACTATATCTACGAATGCCAATAATCAAGGTTAAAGGGCGGGAAGTACATATACAAGAGCTAAATAAGGAAGCTAAGCAGACAGTTGTACTCATCCACGGAATGTTTAGCAACCTGTCTATTTATTATTTTAATATTGCTCCCATTTTGGCAAAGCGTTATCATGTAGTGATGTATGACCTGAAAAGTCACGGGATGAGTGAACGTGCACTGACGGGTTACGATCTAAAGAGTATGTCTTACGACCTTCTGGATCTTCTGGATTACTTGGAATTAAAAAGTGTAAACCTTGTCGGATACAGCTTTGGAGGACTAATCGCGTTGAAAACCGCCCTTGCCGCGGCGGGCCGCATTGAACGGTTAGTTCTTATCGAAGCACCAGATCCGCAGGACGAAAAGGCCCGGGATATTATTGAGACATATAACAGGGAGTTTCTTGAACATTACGTGGAGAATTTCACGGACACCACTAAAATGAAAATGGGTAAACGACAGATGGAGAAAAACCACCGTATGTATACTTTCTTATTTGAACAGACTAGCATCAAAGCCGATATGATCCGCGAAAAGTATTTTATGCGTGAAATCGGTGATGCGGACGTAATGGCGGATACGCTACTGCTTTATGGAGCAAATTCGAACTGCCGGGTAACAGGGGAGTTGTTACATAGCAAGATCGAGCAGTCAGAGCTCGCATTCCTTGCTGGCGATCATAACATCCCGGTACAAGATCCGCAGGGGATAGCAAAATCTATTGTTCATTTTTTATCAAAACCTTAACTATAAAACCATGGCTAAATTTGTATTTGTTGTTCCACCGTTTACGGGTCATGTTAATCCGACGCTTAGTATCGGCGCAACACTATTAGAACGAGGACATGAGGTCGCCTGGATCAGCCTTGACAAAGATTTAACGGCGAGGCTTCCCGCTGGCGGCAAGTTACTACTTATCCAATACGATCAGACGGACACCGAAAAGGTGGAGAGCAGACGGTATTTAGACATTATTTCTAAAAAGGTAGTGTACGGAATTGATAGTATTAAATTCCTCTACCAGGAGGTACTCATCCCGTTAAACAGGCATTGCTATAAAGGTATTATTACTTTGCTGGAAGCGTTTAAACCAGATCTGATAATCAGTGATCAGCAGATGTTTGCCGCTCCGGTGGCGGCGCAGACGCTGGGTATTCCTTACTCAACAACTGTCACGGCTCCAGCAGCTATTAAGATTGTTGATGAACTTCCTAAAGTGCATGAATGGGAAGCGAATCAAATTATAGAATTGCAGCGAGAGCTGGGTGTAACAACGAACCGTTCATTAGCTTGTTCGGAACTGCTTACGCTAGTTTTGACATCGAGATACTTTTTTGGTGAAATGGAGCTGGGGACAAATTATCAGTTTACCGGGCCGGTACTTTCTAGGCGGGCTAGTGTCAGTGAATTTGATTGGGAAACGTTTACCGGTAGCGGGAGGAAGAAAATTTTGGTCAGTATCGGCACGACGTTCGATCACGATCATAAAAAAGCATTTTTTAAGAAGGTAATCGATGCGTTTAAAGATGAAGATTTAACGGTTGTCGTGGTTTCTGATCCTGATCTTTTCGATCAGTGGCCTGAGAACTTCATGGTCTACGCAAAGATTCCGCAACTCGAAATTTTACCGCACCTTGATGGGGTGGTGTGCCACGCTGGCCACAATACAGTTTCAGAGGCCCTTTACCAGGGTTTACCACTGGTCGTGATTCCTATTGCATATGACCAATCGCATGTCGCTGGACGTGTCGTCCGCACAGGTGCCGGTGAGCGCTTGAACTTCAACAGATTTAAAGCGCACCATCTAAACCAAGCCACTTTACAGGTTTTAACGACCCGTAGTTACCGCGCAGCGGCGCAGAAGGTTCGGGAATCTTTTTTAGAAGCGGGTGGTGCCATTACTGCGGCAGAATTACTTGAAAAAGCTATCCGTCCAGCAGAAAAAGCTCCGGTTCAGAGTGCCAAATTTCTGTTTGTTATACCCCCATTTTTCGGGCATATCAGTCCGACGCTTAGCGTTGGAGCCAGTTTGATCGCCCGAGGGCATCAGGTAAAATGGTTTGGAATTACGCCCCTCGCGGAAGAACATATTCCCATTGGAGGCAGCTATTTTTATCCCAAGGAAGATCTAGCTCCGTATCAGGAAGAATTGCAGCGCATTTTGAAAAGACAGGATGACGGCCCGTCATGTTCAGGGCCTGAAGTCATGAAGCTGGCTCTAGAGGAAACGTATGTACCGTTTGCAAAAATGATGATGCCGGGGCTAGAGACGCTTACCGAGGAGTGGCGGCCTGACGTTTTGGTAAACGACTGCATTACTTTTGGTGGGGCACTTTTTGCTCACAAACAAAATATTCCCTGCGTGACGACCACTCCAGTTCCACCGGACGTGATGGGCGATACCGAAAAAAGTGCGCCTAAAATATTCGAGTGGCAACAAAATCTGATCAGGGATCTTCAAAAGGCTGTCGGGATAGCCGATGAGGGAATCTTTATTCATTCCCACCGATTGAATTTGGTATTCACCTCTCAGGCTTTTGCAGGCTTTACCGAGACGCCGGCGCATATGAAATTTGTTGGTCCGGTAAAAGGGCGTCCAAATGAGGCTCCGTTTGATTGGGAGCGGCTGGAGGCAGCGACTACGCCGAAGATATTCGTATCTCTTGGAACGTTATTAGTCGACATTCGGGAGGCTTTTTTCGCAAAGCTGATTGAAGCGTTTGCTGACCAGCCGGTTACGATTGTTGCGGCGACCCCACCGGAAATATTTGAGCAGTGGCCGTCTAATTTTATTGTGAACAGTTTTGTTCCGCAGGCGGCGCTGATGCCGCATATGGATATGGTGATTTGTCATGGAGGCTTTAATACCGTAAATGATACGTTCATTAATGGGTTACCTATGTTAATCACGCCTATCACATACGATCATTTCCATACGGCCAAGTTAATCGAGAAGGCGGGTGGCGGTATTAGTATCCGTTATAAACGTCTACGCGCCCAGGCACTTCGCGAAGCTGCATTTGAGCTGCTAGAAAACCCGAAGTATAGGGAAGCAGCGCAGACGGTTCGCGCCACATTCCTTAATGCCGGTGGAAATGCTCAGGCGGTATCGCTATTAGAGGATTTTGTACAACAAAACTGTTCCGAGGTTCTTTCAGTTTAGGTGTATGAAAAGAAAGTTGCTATTTGGTGAACGTATGCTACTGGGGGATGAAATCCATCCCTTTAATACTGTAATCCCTTTTAGGTTGTGTGGCATTGTTACAGAAGGCGCTATTCACCAAGCCTTGAAGAGGCTTCAAGGGAAACACCCGGGTTTAACTGCGTTGATCAGTTATGATGAAAATCGCCGGCCTTATTTTGAGGTGCCCAGTTATACTATAGACATTCCTGTTAGGATAGTCGTTCGTACAAAAGAAACCGACTGGCAAGAGGAATCCAAGCGAGAATGGAAGACAGCTTTTAGACCAACAAAAGATCCCCTTATTCGTTTCATCTGGATAAAAGGGGAGGATGTCTCTGAGATGCTTTTCGTCTTTCATCACTGTTTGTGTGATGGGGGCTCCGCGATGACCCTACTACGGGAATTCTTGCAGGTTTTGAATGATCCTGCCGCAGAAATAGGGCTTGAAAAACCTATTCTGGGCATAGAGGATATCGTTCCCGAGGCGCTGTTATCGAGCAGAAAGCAAAAGCTTAAAGCTCGCTTAATTGGGAAATTCTTGTTTTTTCTCATTAAAATTATTCCATTACCAAGGAAGGCCCAAGAAAGGGGAAATGACTACCTTATTCACTGGAAATTTGACCAAGGGCTAACGAGTAGCATTATCTCGTATTGTAAGTCGGTAGGTGTTACCGTGAATACGTTCCTAGGCGGCACAATACTCGAGGCGTTCGATAGTGTGCGCGCAAAAAAGGCCTTCAACAAGGTGTCCTGCCCTATAGATATCCGGCGGTTCGTACCAGCGGTAAAGGATGATCATATTTTTGCATTTGGACTTATGGTCGTTATGACGGCCGATAAGAGGAAAAACTTTTTGGACAATCTGCGGATGATGCAGCAGACTGTGAACAGCAAGACGGCAAAGCTCAATCCTTACCTTAATATGATGATTATGGAATCCTCGCACAGTAATTTGGAAGGTTTGACAAAATTTTTAAAGAGGGGTAAATCTACAAATGACTGCATGTTTTCCAATTTGGGACGCATTGAGATTCC
>NZ_JABMCQ010000022.1 GCF_013179575.1 Sphingobacterium shayense
AAATCAAGCTCTACAACCCACGTGTATCCCGTGTTGAGATATTCTTGTGCTTTACGGACGGCCTGATGAGCATTCCGATGGGGTCGGAAGCCGTAGCTGTTCTCGTGAAAATCGCCCTCGTACTTTACGCTAAGCCATTGGGAGATGCTTTGCTGAATTACACGATCAATGACCGTGGGAATACCCAGCATACGCTTGCCGCCACTTGCTTTGGGAATCTCTACTTTCCGAACGGCTTGTGGGCGGTAAGTGCCACAGAGGAGATCCGATCGCAGGGTTTGCCAATGCGTGTTCAGGTAGTCACGAAGTTTATCGATCTGCATACCATCAACTCCGCTAGCGCCCCCGTTGGAGATAACACGCTTAACAGCGTGCTGAACATTTCGGATGTGTAATATCTCTTCCAGCATATTATTACTAAAAAAAAAAAATCTCAGGCATTGTGTCCACCTCGTTGCACGATTCGGCTAAGCTCCTCTTACATTCTACTATCGGTTTCCGACCTACCCTCATGTAAGTAGTTCTCTTAAGTGGTTCTGCTCTTAACGCTTCATCATAAACTTCTTGGTTCCTTTGCCATTCTAACATTCTGACCTTCCCTTGTTTGACGTAGAGAGACAAGGTAATATGTCGTATGCTGACTTCTGACTAAAGCATGATAACATTATTATTCTGCTATATGTTTCTTCGCCGGCATTCGCGCATACCTTTGACAGACTTTAGTCAGATCTCCCCAGGTAAGAACAATAACTTTCCTCTCATATATCCGCTACATTTACCATAGTGCTTCCGTACAGTTTGGGACTTTGGTTTGTTTTGCAACCTCATCCAACACTCGCGGCCTTGTATGTAGTTTCTATTCGTCGGACCGAGAGTTTGCCGCCGACTTCCTTCAGATTCCTCCTCGCAGAGGACACCCTTGTCTTAAGCTAACACTTCCCACTGTAAAGGCGTGTTCGGGACTTACACCCTAGAGTTATTGCCCATGCTGGGCACACAAAAAGGGTAGTAAAATCAATTTACTACCCTTATACAATAAATTCAAAAGATATTAATCTTCTTCTTTCGAAGCTAATAATTGATCGTACTCTTCACGAGAACCGACAATGATATTGCCATAGTTACGTAGACCAGTACCAGAAGGTATCAGGTGACCAACAATTACGTTTTCTTTTAGACCAAGTAAATTATCACGTTTACCCGCAATCGCTGCTTCGTTGAGGACTTTTGTCGTTTCCTGGAACGACGCAGCAGAAATAAATGATTTAGTCCCTAAAGATGCACGGGTAATACCTTGCAATAATGGGCTTGACGTAGCTGGAATTGCATCGCGAACTTCAACCAGTTTCAAATCTTGACGTCTTAAGCTTGAATTTTCTTCACGAAGCTTACGTAGCGTTACGATCTGCCCCGGACGAAGTTCGTTTGAATCGCCTGCTTCCACAACCACCTTCTTATCAAATAGAGAATCGTTCTCTTCAATGAAATCCCATTTGTTAGCTGCTTCCTTTTCTAAGAATCTGGTATCGCCTGGATCTTCAATATTCACTTTCTGCATCATCTGGTGAACAATGGTTTCAAAGTGCTTATCATTGATTTTTACCCCTTGTAAACGGTAAACTTCTTGAATACCATTCACGATATACTCTTGTACAGCGGCCGGACCTTTGATATTTAAAATATCCGAAGGAGAAATTGAACCATCTGACAATGGTAAACCAGCTTTTACAAAGTCATTATCCTGAACTAGAATATGTTTAGACAAAGGCACAAGATATTTCTTAATTTGTCCATCTCTAGATTCTATCGAAACTTCTCGGTTGCCTCGTTTCACTCCGCCTAAAGTCACAACACCATCGATCTCAGTCACGACAGCAGGATTAGATGGATTCCGCGCTTCAAATAATTCAGTTACTCGAGGAAGACCACCCGTGATATCACGTGTTTTACCAGTTGCACGAGGAATCTTCGCAAGGATTGTACCTTCCTTAATTTTCTGTCCATCTTGTACAGAGACGTGAGCACCGACTGGAATGTTATATGAACGTAACGTATCTCCGGTAAGGTCAGCGATCTTAATCGTAGGGTTCTTCGTTTTATCCCGTGTTTCAATAATTACTTTCTCTTTGTGACCTGTCTGCTCATCGGATTCATCACGGAAGGTCACTCCTTCAATGATTGCTTCAAACTCAATCTTACCAGGAAACTCAGAGATAATGACCGCATTATATGGATCCCAGTCTACCAATAACTTACCTTTCTCAACGGAATCCCCTTCATTAACATATAGGTTTGCCCCATAAGGGATAACCTGAGTATAAAGCACTTTCTTATCGTCGCTCACGATACGAAGCTCACCAGAACGGCCGATCGCAACTTGGTAAGGACCATTCTCTCCCTCTTTGGAAACGGTACGAACATTTTCAAACTCGATTTTACCATCGTATTTCGCGATAATTGTAGAATCAGCAGCAATGTTTGATGCAGTACCACCCACGTGGAACGTACGAAGTGTCAACTGCGTACCTGGCTCTCCTACTGACTGAGCAGCGATAACTCCAACTGCTTCTCCAAGTTGGACACGTTTACCTGAGGCTAAATTTCGTCCATAACAACATGCACAAACACCCCTTCTTGCCTCACAAGTCAATACTGAACGAATATCAACACCTTCGATTCCGGCTTCATCTATTAGGGCCGCAATTTCCTCAGTTATATCTTCGTTTGCAGCAACAATTAACTCGCCTGTTTCAGGATGAACAACATCGTTCAATGGTGTACGTCCTAAAATACGATCATATAAAGGTTCAACAATATCATCATTTTCCTTCAACGCTGTTTTATACAATCCACGCAATGTGCTACAATCCTCTTCAACAACGATCATATCTTGCGCTACGTCATGTAAACGACGTGTCAAATAACCCGCATCTGCCGTTTTTAGGGCTGTATCAGCAAGACCTTTACGAGCACCGTGAGTTGAGATAAAATACTCTAAGACAGACAAACCTTCTTTGAAGTTTGATAGAATCGGGTTTTCGATAATCTCCCCTCCTGACGTACCAGATTTTTGAGGCTTAGCCATCAATCCACGCATACCACATAACTGACGAATCTGCTCTTTGGAACCACGTGCACCGGAATCCAGCATCATATAAACTGAGTTGAATCCTTGATTATCGTTGGAAAGAATGTCCATCACATGCGTTGTCAATCTATTGTTGATACGCGTCCAAATATCAATGATTTGATTGTAACGCTCGTTATTAGTAATGAAACCCATATTGTAGTTATTCATTACTTCTTCAACTTCCTTGGTGGCTTGTTCAAGTAATTCAACTTTAGCAGCCGGAATATTCAAATCTTGCAAGTTGAACGATAAACCACCTTTAAATGCGGTTTGGAATCCTAGCTCCTTCATATCATCTAAGAATTGTGCTGCACGAGCCATACCCGTGTTTTTCACAATTTCACCAATAATATTACGCAAAGATTTCTTAGTCAACAATTCGTTGATAAAGCCCATCTCAACCGGTACGACTTGGTTAAATATCACTCTCCCAACTGTAGTATCGATAATGGTGTCAACAATTTGACCTTCTTTGTTTTTAGCTTTAGTTTTAACCTTAATAAAAGCGTGCAAATCAATCTTATTCTCATTTAAAGCAATAATAACCTCTTCAGCAGAATAAAATGTCATATTCTCTCCCCTCACAACTTTCTCTGGTGTAGATTTACGGCCTTTAGTAATATAATAAAGACCTAATACCATATCCTGTGAAGGTACAGTAACAGGAGAGCCATTCGCCGGGTTTAGAATATTGTGTGACGCAAGCATTAAAATCTGTGCTTCTAGAATTGCTGCATTACCTAATGGTAAGTGAACAGCCATCTGGTCACCGTCAAAATCGGCGTTGAATGCAGTACATACTAGTGGGTGCAACTGAATTGCTTTTCCTTCAACCAACGTCGGTTGGAAAGCCTGTATACCTAAACGGTGAAGTGTAGGCGCCCGGTTTAACAAAACTGGATGTCCTTTTAACACGTTCTCTAATATATCCCAAACAACAGGATCTTTACGATCAACAATCTTCTTAGCTGATTTTACGGTCTTAACAATACCTCTTTCGATCATCTTACGGATGATAAATGGTTTGTATAGCTCCGCCGCCATATCTTTAGGTATACCGCACTCATGCAATTTCAAATGAGGGCCAACAACAATTACAGAACGAGCTGAATAATCGACGCGTTTACCTAATAAGTTTTGACGGAAACGACCTTGTTTACCTTTTAAGATATCTGACAATGATTTCAATGCGCGATTACCTTCTGTTTTCACAGCATTGACCTTCCGAGAGTTATCAAACAACGAATCGACAGCTTCCTGAAGCATTCGTTTTTCATTACGCAATATAACCTCAGGAGCTTTGATTTCGATCAAGCGCTTCAAGCGATTATTCCGGATGATAACTCGGCGATATAAATCGTTCAAATCAGATGTTGCAAAACGACCACCATCCAACGGAACTAGTGGACGTAATTCAGGAGGAATAATTGGTACAATTTTAACAATCATCCACTCCGGTCTGTTTTCAATTCGTCCGTTGGCACCACGGAAAGCCTCAACGACATGAAGGCGTTTTAACGCTTCATTCTTACGCTGTTGCGAAGTTTCATTCGCTGCCTGGTGACGTAGATCGTATGATAATTGATCTAAATTGATACGTTTCAATAATTCTTCCATCGCCTCAGCGCCCATCTTCGCTACAAATTTTTGAGGATCTGTATCGTCAAGGTACTGATTTTCCTTTGGTAGAGTATCTAATATATCTAAATATTCCTCTTCAGTTAAGAAATCCATGAAAGAAATACCATCTTCTTCTTTAACACCTGGCTGAATAACCACGTATCTTTCATAATAGATGATCATATCTAACTTCTTTGTAGGAAGCCCTAACAAATAGCCAATCTTGTTTGGAAGAGAGCGGAAGTACCAGATATGCGCAACAGGGACAACTAAACTAATGTGCCCCATACGCTCACGGCGTACTTTCTTCTCAGTCACTTCCACACCACAACGGTCACATACAATACCTTTATAACGGATACGCTTGTACTTACCACAGTGACATTCATAGTCCTTTACAGGACCAAAAATACGCTCACAGAATAAACCATCACGTTCTGGCTTGTAGGTACGATAGTTAATCGTCTCTGGTTTTGTAACTTCACCGCTCGAGCGCTCCAAAATCGTTTCCGGAGAAGCTAAGCTAATCGTGATCGACGTAAAGTTACTTTTGATTTTATTATCTTTTTTGTAAGACATACTTTATTAAAAGTTAAAGCTGTATGTAAAAAACTTAAGAGGGATGACGAACACCCCCTTAAGCTTTCGTTGGATTAATCTAATGTGATATCTAAACCTAGACCACGTAACTCATGTACCAATACGTTAAACGATTCTGGTACAGATGGTGTTGGAAGGTTATTACCTTTAACAATGGCCTCATATGTTTTAGCACGTCCAACAACGTCATCTGATTTGACTGTTAAAATCTCTTGTAGGATATTCGACGCTCCAAATGCCTCTAATGCCCACACCTCCATCTCACCAAAACGTTGACCACCAAATTGTGCCTTACCACCTAATGGCTGTTGTGTAATCAACGAGTAAGGACCAATTGAACGTGCGTGCATTTTATCGTCCACCATGTGGCCTAATTTCAGCATGTAAATTACGCCAACTGTCGTAGGCTGATCAAAACGCTCACCGGTTAAACCGTTGTAAAGGTAAGTCCGTCCCGAAACTGGTAATTCAGCTTTTGCAATCCATTCTTCTACCTGATCCATTTCAGCACCATCGAAAATTGGAGTTGCGAATTTCATACCTAATTTCTGTCCCGCCCAACCTAAAACAGTTTCGTAAATTTGTCCAAGGTTCATACGCGAAGGTACACCCAATGGGTTTAATACGATATCAACTGGTGTTCCATCCTCAAGGAATGGCATATCTTCATCTCGTACGATACGTGCCACGATACCCTTATTACCGTGACGACCCGCCATTTTATCTCCTACTCGAAGCTTACGTTTTTTAGCTACGTATACTTTGGCCATTTGGACAATGCCCGAAGGAAGTTCATCTCCAACAGAGATTGCAAACTTATCACGTTTAAATGCACCCAACTCTTCATTAAACTTAATGTTGTAGTAGTGAAGCGATAATTTAATAAGTTCGTTCTTGTCTTCATCGGTCGTCCAGCCTGTCGGGTTGATATGAGCATAATCTAGATCTGTAAGAATCTTTTGCGTAAACTTAGCTCCTTTAGGAACAAGCAACTCTTTATACACATTATAAACACCTTGACTGGTTTTACCATTTACGATTGTAAATAATTTATCCACAAGACGTTCCTTCAACGTTCTGACAGCTTTGTCGTGTGCAATTTCTAATTTCTCAAGAGCTTTTCTCTCGACGTCTTTCGACATCTTCTTAGCACGAGAAAACAACTTGGTATCAATAACAACACCCTTCAATGAAGGAGATGCCTTTAATGACGCATCTTTTACATCGCCGGCCTTGTCACCAAAGATAGCGCGTAATAATTTCTCTTCTGGAGAAGGATCTGACTCTCCTTTCGGAGTAATTTTACCAATTAAAATATCGCCACCATTAACCTCTGCACCTACACGGATTATACCGTTTTCATCAAGATCTTTTGTCGCTTCTTCAGATACGTTAGGGATGTCAGCTGTTAATTCTTCTTCGCCACGTTTGGTATCACGAACCTCAAGTTCGAATTCTTCGATATGTAAAGAGGTGAATAAATCCTGAGATACGACACGCTCTGAAATCACGATCGCATCCTCAAAGTTATATCCTTGCCAAGGCATGAATGCCACTTTTAAATTACGACCTAAAGCTAACTCACCGTTCTCTGTAGCATAACCCTCACATAATACCTGACCCTGAGTAACTTTTTGACCTTTCACTACGATCGGTTTCAAGTTAATACATGTATTTTGATTGGTCTTTTTGAATTTAGTGAGGTGATAAGTACTAACGTCATCATCGAAAGAAACTAATCGATCGTCATCCGTGCGCTCATAACGAATTTTAATCTCGTTTGCATCTACATATTCAACAACTCCATTACGCTCTGCATTAATAAGAGTCCGTGAATCCGAAGCTACACGTCCTTCCAGACCGGTACCTACAATTGGCGCACTTGGACGCAACAAAGGAACAGCTTGCCGCTGCATGTTCGATCCCATCAACGCACGGTTGGCATCATCATGTTCCAAAAACGGAATCAACGACGCAGCAATGGACGTGATTTGGTTAGGTGCGATATCCATGTAATCCAAAAGATCCGGTTCGATAATAGGAAAATCACCTTCATATCTCGCCTTAACCTTCGGATCAAGGAAGTTCCCCTTATCGTCATATTGTGCGTTTGCTTGCGCAATAGTTTTATCATCTTCATCCTCCGCAGAAAGATAAACAACGGGCTCGTCTACGACGACCTTACCGTCTTTAACTTTACGATATGGTGTTTCGATAAATCCTAAATTATTAATCTTCGCGTGTACAGCGAGTGAAGAAATCAAACCAATATTAGGACCCTCCGGTGTTTCAATGGTACATAACCGTCCATAGTGGGTATAGTGCACGTCACGCACTTCGAAACCTGCACGCTCGCGAGAAAGTCCGCCTGGCCCTAAAGCTGACAAACGACGTTTATGCGTAATTTCCGCTAATGGATTGGTTTGATCCATAAATTGCGAAAGTTGATTTGTACCAAAGAATGAATTAATCACTGACGATAATGTACGCGCATTGATCAAGTCTGTCGGAGTGAATACCTCGTTATCACGAATATTCATACGTTCACGTATAGTACGTGCCATACGAGAAAGTCCCACACCAAATTGTGCGTAAAGCTGCTCACCTACTGTACGAACCCGACGATTCGACAAGTGGTCAATATCATCGACCTCAGCTTTAGAATTGATCAAATTGATCAAATATTTTACAATAGCAATTATATCTTGGCGCGTAAGCACTTTCGTATCGTCCGCTGTATCCAATCCCAATTTACGATTGATACGGTAACGACCTACATCACCTAGGTCATAACGTTTGTCAGAAAAGAACAAACGATCAATAATACCGCGCGCAGTTTCCTCATCAGGTGGTTCAGCATTACGCAATTGCCTGTAGATATGTTCCACCGCCTCTTTTTCGGAGTTGGACGTATCTTTTTGTAAAGTATTATATATTATCGAGTAGTCCGCATTGTTTGAAGCATCTTCTTTGGCGAGAATAATAGATTTTACCCCGGCATCGATGATCATTTCAATATGGTCTTCCTCTAATACAGTTTCACGTTCTAAGATTATTTCGTTACGGTCGATAGACACAACTTCACCGGTGTCTTCGTCTACGAAATCCTCAACCCATTTCTTTAATACCCTAGCCGCTAGACGACGACCAACGAATTTTTTAAGACCCGATTTACTTACTTTCACCTCGTCCGCAAGATCGAACAATTCTAAGATATCTTTATCAGAATCATATCCAATAGCGCGTAACAAAGTAGTAACTGGGAATTTCTTTTTACGGTCGATATACGCATACATTACGTTGTTAACGTCTGTAGCGAACTCAATCCAAGATCCTTTAAAAGGAATTACCCTTGCAGAATAAAGTTTAGTACCATTCGTATGTCTACTCTGACCGAAGAACACCCCAGGAGATCGGTGCAACTGAGAAACAATTACACGTTCCGCACCATTGATCACAAACGTACCTTTTGGTGTCATATATGGAATTGTACCTAAGTAAACATCCTGAACAATGGTTTCGAAATCTTCGTGCTCTTCATCATTACAAGACAACTTTAATTTTGCCTTCAAAGGCACGCTATAAGTTAAGCCACGCTCTATACACTCACGTATGTCATAGCGAGGTGGATCAATGAAGTAATCCAAAAACTCTAGCACAAAGATGTTTCTTGAATCAGAAATAGGGAAGTTTTCTGCGAAAACCTTGAACAGCCCTTCCTGATGGCGATTGTCAGAAGTAGTTTCTAACTGAAAAAACTCCTTGAAAGATTGTAATTGTACGCCCAAAAAGTCAGGGTAATCGATGACCTTCTTACTTGTCGCAAAATTCACTCTTTCGTTTTGAATATTATTGTTTGCCAAGGGAATAAGTATTTTAGTTTAAAAAAAACTGAGCCAATATGCTGTTTCATGTATTAATCAAATGTCAGCATCCATTTGACACATGTAATAATATAAATAGGAATAGACTCTGACAAATTATTGACAGAGTCTAAACCTTTTAGGTGCTTTAATATGTGAGATTACTTGATCTCAACAACAGCTCCAGCTTCTTCTAATTGTTTTTTCAAAGCTTCTGCTTCATCTTTAGAAACACCAGTTTTCAATTCTTTAGGAGCTCCGTCAACTAAATCTTTAGCTTCTTTCAATCCTAAACCAGCTAAATCTTTAACCAATTTAACTACTGCCAATTTCTGACCACCAGCTTCTTTCAAGATAACATCGAATGATGTTTTCTCTTCCGCAGCAGCAGTTTCGCCGCCAGCAGCTGGACCTGCAACTGCAACTGCAGCCGCAGCAGGCTCGATACCGTACTCGTCTTTTAAGATATCAGCTAATTCTTTAACTTCTTTTACTGTTAAGTTAACTAACTGTTCAGCAAGTTGTTTTAAATCTGCCATTTTATTTTGAATTTTTGAATGTACTTAAATAATAATTATTAAATAATGCACGAACTACATATTTATAGAGGAGTTCGTTAACCTCTTTCTTCTAAAGCTTTTACTAATCCAGAAATTGTATTTCCACCTGACTGAAGTGCAGAAATAACATTCTTCGCTGGAGATTGTAGCAATGCGATAATGTCAGCAACAAGTTCCTCTTTAGATTTCAAGGTCACTAATGCATTCAATTGATCATCACCAACAAAAGCTGTCTCTTGAATATAAGCTGCTTTTAAAACAGGTTTGTCACCTGATTTACGCAATTCTTTGATCAACTTAGCTGGAGCATTACCAGTTTCAGAGAACATAATGGTAGAAGCACCTTTCAGTACACTACGAAGTTCATCTGAGTCAATTCCTGCTTCGATCAATGCTTTCTCGATCAAGGTATTTTTAGCTACCTGAATCGCGATGCCACTTTCAAAACATTTACGACGAATGTTATTTACTTTCTCAACCGTCAATTCAGCAGTGTCAGTAATATAGAAATTACCGTACGATTTAATCTGTTCGGCTAAAGCTTGAACAATTTCTTGTTTTTCTTCTTTTCTCATGATTAAATTCCCGCTACTGATTTAGTTTCAACATGAATACCAGGACTCATTGTTGAAGAGATGTAAATACTCTTAAAGTATGTTCCCTTTGCTGCAGATGGCTTCAAACGAGAAAGTGTTTGTAACACCTCTAACGCGTTTTCATAGAGCTTATCTGCTGAGAAGGACACTTTACCAACTGAAGTATGGATGATTCCTGTCTTGTCGACTTTGAAGTCAATTTTACCGCCTTTGACATCTGTTACAGCTTTACCTACATCTGTAGTAACTGTACCAGTTTTAGGGTTTGGCATTAGGTTTCTAGGGCCTAAAATACGTCCCAATTTACCTACTTTTGCCATAACACTAGGCATAGTAATAATGATATCAACGTCAGTCCAACCGCCTTCAATTTTGCTGATGTAGTCATCAAGACCTACGAAGTCTGCTCCTGCAGCTTTAGCTTCTTCCTCCTTATCAGGAGTACACAATACTAAAACACGTACAGTTTTACCAGTTCCGTGAGGTAATGTTGCAATACCACGAACCATTTGATTTGCTTTACGAGGATCCACGCCTAAACGAACGTCGATATCCACAGAAGCATCAAACTTGGTTGAAGTAATCTCTTTCACTAAAGCCGAAGCTTCTTGTAAAGAGTATGCTTTACCAGCTTCAATTTTGGATAGTGCCGCTTTTTGATTTTTTGTTAATCTAGCCACTTTCTTAAACTGATTTCGTTAATTAATTTGTCCAAGGAGCATTACCTGACACGGTAATACCCATACTACGTGCTGTCCCAGCCACCATTTTCATAGCAGACTCTACAGTAAATGCGTTCAAGTCGGTCATTTTATCTTTAGCAATAACCTCAATTTGCTCCCAAGAAAGAGATGCAACTTTTTTACGGTTAGGCTCACCAGAACCACTCTTTAACTTAGCAGCATCTTTCAACTGCACAGCTACTGGAGGAGTTTTGATAATAAAATCAAATGACTTGTCACTGTAAACTGTAATGACAACAGGCAATACTTGTCCTGGTTTGTCTTGCGTACGAGCGTTGAATTGCTTACAAAAGTCCATGATATTCACCCCTTTAGCACCTAACGCAGGTCCTACCGGAGGAGATGGATTTGCAGCACCGCCCTTTACTTGTAATTTTACTAACGCACTGACTTCTTTTGCCATTTTGTTTTGAATTTAATTGTTAAATGTTTGTTAGTAAGTTGGAAGCTTTAAACGTAACATTTATTTTCGAATGCCGTGATATACGAGTACGTCACAACCAAACGAGGTGCAAAGATATATAAAATACTCCAATTACACAAGAGGCATAATGAAATATTTCATAAAGTACAACTATTAAAATTATAAACGATCAAAGAAACGAAAAAGGGATCGCATCCCTCTTCCAACTACTTATTAAAATACGTTTAAAACACAAAGATCCTCATGAAAGAGGATCTTTGTGTTATTCTTTTTCGACTTGCATGTAATTCAGCTCAAGTGGAGTCTTACGACCAAACACTTTAACCATTACAGTAAGCTTCTTTTTGTCTTCGTGAACTTCTTCTATTTCGCCAGTGAATCCATTAAACGGACCATCATTCACTTTCACAGTTTCACCCACATAAAAAGCAACGCTCATGCTCTCTCCTTGTTCTGCCATTTCATCAACCTTCCCTAATATTCGGTTGACTTCAGCCGGACGCAATGGAATAGCATTCCCCGCTTTATCTCCTAGAAAACCTATAACGCTATTCAAATTTTTAATAGCATGTTCAATCTCTCCATCTAAAGCTGCTTCAATTAGCACGTATCCGGGATAATAGTTGCGCTCTTTAGCAACCTTTTTTCCGTCTCGCATCTGATAGTACTTCTCCATTGGAATCAACACTTGAGGCACCAAATGCTGAATACCTAAGCGACTAACTTCAGCCTCTACGTATTGCTTTACTTTCTTTTCTTTTCCACTAACGGCACGAACTACATACCATTTTAACGATTGATCTGCCATAAATATAAATGATAAATTAGGAAGTAATCCCGTACAACAACTCTAACAGATTACTTGAGGCTTTATCCATTATAAAAACGAGTAACGCAATAAGTAAAGATGCCACTAAAACGACGACTGCGGAATTTTGCAACTGAGACCATGTTGGCCAAGTAACCTTTTCCGTAACCTCGAGGTAGGACTCTTTAAAAAAATCAAGAACTTTAGCCATTTCAGTTTACCTAAATTATTTTGCACGGGCACCAGGACTCGAACCCAGACCAAAGGTTTTGGAGACCTTCGTTCTACCTTTAAACTATGCCCGTGTAAATTTGTTTTACTGCTGCAAATATAGCGTTTAGCTGGTATTAGAGCAAATATTATTTGTTTTTTTTTATATTTTTTGAAACTACTATCGTTAAGAAAAAACAAGCTAATCAGCATCAGCCGATTAGCTTGTTTCTATAGTAGTTTAATCAAAAAAGATTACGCTGTAATTTCAGTTACCTGACCAGCACCAACAGTTCTACCACCTTCACGGATAGCGAAACGTAAACCTTTTTCCATCGCGATCGCATTGATCAATTTAACGGAAATAGTAACGTTATCACCTGGCATAACCATTTCAGTACCTTCTGGTAAAGAGATTTCTCCTGTTACGTCTGTCGTACGGAAGTAGAACTGAGGACGGTATTTGTTGAAGAATGGAGTGTGACGACCACCTTCAGCTTTTGACAATACATAAACCTCAGCTTTGAAGTCCGTGTGAGGAGTTACACTACCTGGTTTACAAATAACCATACCACGACGGATATCAGTTTTTTCAATACCACGTAATAATAAACCTACGTTATCACCCGCTTCACCGTAATCTAATATTTTACGGAACATCTCAACACCTGTGACTGTAGATTTTAAGTTCTCAGCACCCATACCTAAGATTTCAACTGGATCCCCAGAATTGATTACACCTCTTTCGATACGTCCAGTTGCAACTGTACCACGACCAGTGATCGAAAATACATCTTCAATAGGCATTAAGAATGGTAACTCAGTCAGACGTGGAGGAATTGGAATGTAGTTATCTACAGCATCCATTAATTCCATGATTTTGTCTACCCATTCAGGCTCACCGTTCAAAGCACCTAGCGCAGATCCTTTAACTACAGGAATATCATCACCTGGGAATTCGTAGAATGATAATAATTCACGAACTTCCATTTCAACTAAGTCAAGCAATTCGGCATCATCCACCAAGTCAGTTTTGTTCATGAAAACAACTAGTGCAGGTACACCTACCTGGCGAGCTAATAGAATGTGCTCACGAGTTTGAGGCATTGGACCGTCAGTAGCCGCAACTACGATGATCGCACCATCCATCTGTGCAGCACCAGTTACCATGTTTTTCACGTAATCGGCGTGACCTGGACAGTCAACGTGCGCATAGTGACGGTTAGCTGTTGAATACTCAACGTGTGAGGTATTGATTGTAATACCACGCTCTTTTTCTTCAGGAGCAGAGTCAATTGAATCAAATGAACGAGCTTCTGACAAACCTTTATCAGCTAATACCTTTGTGATAGCAGCTGTAGTAGTTGTTTTACCGTGGTCAACGTGACCGATCGTACCAATGTTTAAGTGGGGCTTACTACGGTCAAATTTCTCTTTTGCCATGTTTATGCGAATTAGTAATTATAAAATATTTCTTATTTGTTCTTTTACAAAAGTAAAAACTTTTTTCAATACGAGCCAAAGATGGGATTTGAACCCACGACCTCTTCCTTACCAAGGAAGTGCTCTACCCCTGAGCTACTTCGGCTTTTCTAAAAGCTTATTTACAGATAAATGCCCCCACCTTATTTTGAATATATTAACCAAAAAAGACAGAGACTTAATCTATTGTTAAAAATTGAGCGGAAGACGGGTCTCGAACCCGCAACCTATAGCTTGGAAGGCTATCGCTCTACCAATTGAGCTACTTCCGCTTTTTGCTACTCCCTCACCTTAATACTAGATGAGGGTAGGTAACAGTTTTAGTGTGGAGGGAGAAGGATTCGAACCTTCGAAGCCGAAGCAACGGATTTACAGTCCGTCCCATTTGACCGCTCTGGAACCCCTCCAGACCTGCAAATAAATTTGCATTTGGAGCCTCTTATCGGGATCGAACCAATGACCTACTGATTACAAGTCAGTTGCTCTACCAGCTGAGCTAAAGAGGCGTGTTTTATCAAAAACTTAAAAAAAACTCTCTTAAAGAACTTCTGTCGTTTTTCAGACAGCGAGTGCAAAAATCCAATTTACTTTTGATATTTGCAAGTTTTTTGAAAACTTTTTTTTACGTTGTTAAAGAACTCTTTCTTCATCGTTATCGAACTGTGTAACACTGTTTGATTTTGATGATGCAAAGATAGTGACAATGACGAAACTTCAAAAACATTTCGTAAAAAAATATCGTCTTTTTCACCATATACTTGATATGCAAGGAAATAATTTACATATTGCGCCGCCTTTTTAAAGCAATAAAAAGATTAAAAATTAATGAGACTTCGTATCAACGCATACCATAGCATATTACCGCTCCTTTTTTCAGCGGTATTTTTAACAAAAAACATCCACGCTCAAGAACAGAATCTTATTAAGAAAACGTTCGATAAGTTGTTTTCTTCTCAGAAAGATTCCACTCGAAGTGCTAGCCTTATGGTATTACCCGCTGTGGGATACGCGCAAGAGTCCGGATTCGAGTACGGCATCGCTGGAACATACAATTTCTATTTGGATAAGTTAGATCCGGAAAGCAGAACATCAAACATAACGCTAATCGGAACTTTGACAACCAAAAATCAAAAAAACATCAAGCTCTTAAGTGATATATGGACCAAAGAAAACAGGTACCATATACTCTCAGAACTACGATATCGAGATTGGCCATTCAATTTTTACGGCCTAGGCTCTGACACCTGGATTGCAGATGAAGATTTCCTAGAGCAAAAGCTAGTCCGTGCGAAATTCGATATAGAAAAAAACATTGCCAAGAATCTTTATATCGGGATAAATACGACATATGAATATTTTAAATTTCGAGACCGAGAGTTGGGAGGTATTTTCGATCAGCCAGAAGTGTTAGGTAAAGACGGGGGACAATATATCGCTGTAGGAGCGTCCTCTCTCTATGACAACCGGAACAACACAACATACACAACAAAAGGTCTATATGCTCGTGTGAAATATGCTTATGCGCCGAATTTCTGGGGAGATGATAATTTTTCCGGCAATCTTATCGAAACCGATTTACGAGGCTTTCAACCGCTTTCAAAACAATTGACGGTGGCCGGTCAGATTCTTTACAGGGGAACTTACGGCAATAACGCTCCATTTTACACATTCCGTGACCTTGGCGGAGATATGACCATGCGGGGATATTATTCAGGTAGGTACAAAGACAGGAACTATATTACAGCTCAAGCAGAGATACGGTATCGTTTTATGCCTCGATTCGGTGTCGTCGGTTTTGCAGGAACCGGTAGCACCTTTTCAAAGGAGCATAACGTTCGGCTAGTACCTAGCTATGGTGGTGGAATTCGCTACTTTTTCAGCCTAGAACATAATAGCACAATACGTTTCGATTATGCGTTCGGCGAGAAGCGCCCTGGAGAAAAAAGACAATCAGGCTTTTACTTAAGTATAAGCGAAGCTTTTTAGACAAAGACAAACTGATCCAACACTTTGGTCTTGAAATCCCAAAAGGCATTATTAAAAAAAGTCAACAATATATTCTGAGAACAAACTTCAGAAAACCGAAGGTTTACTCATCAATGCTTGCCAGCCAATGGGAAACGGAAGAGAGGTTAATAGTTGTTAAGAAACAAAGTGTTAGGCATCCTTATATTTCAACGATTTCTACGCCAATAAGGAAAGCGTAACTTAAAATTTTCTTTATGTTGTTCGTCTCGTTTAAGAACTATACCAAAATGGAATAAATCAATTGAGACTACAATAGATTCACTTTCTATCAGCTTATTCCATTTCCTTACATCTAGATAAGGCTCTTGAATAATTAGTAGCTGCCCGTGGTCAACACGCTCAATTAAATCCTCAACTCTATCTTTAGCTAGGTCTGCCCAATAAGCTTCTGCTTCTACCCTTCCCTTATCGCTAAGCTTATCGATACCTAAATATTTTAAAATATCCTCCACCAACCAAAAATAGTTAGGTTTTTTCTTCCATTCGCAACGGATCGAAACAATCGTCTTGCTCCTAATCAACTCACTCGAATAGATAACGTCGCTTGCAATATTATAAACAAACGGAGAATGAGTTCCATGTCGGCTATTGGAGCAGAGAAAATGTCGAACTAATGCGAGGAAATACAACATAAAACAAAAATACGCTTTTCCATATTTAGCCCGCCCCAATAAAGATGGTTAACTCAACTTTTCTAAAAAATTTCGTAATTTCGAGTAATGAACGAGCAGGAATTAAAAGCACTTATCTCTCTTTTGGACGATCCCGATAACGAAATATATCAGGAACTGGAAGAAAAACTGATCACATGTGGCCCAGATGTGATCCCTTTACTTGAACATTCATGGGAGACTTCATTTGATATTTTATTACAAGGACGCGTCGAACAAATCATACACAAAATTCAGTTTAATGAAGTAAAAACAGATCTTCAACTATGGAAAATCAGTAATCAGGAGGACTTGCTAGAAGGATTACTAATCATCAACCGATATCAATATCCAAATTTAGCAGACGAAGAAATCCACACAAAGTTAGCAGAACTTAGACGAGACGCATGGTATTACCTAATGTATGAAATGAGTCCTATTGAAAAGATAAAGTTATTAAACAATGTACTTTTCCAAGAATTTGGGCTTTCTGGTAATGCATCAGATTACCACGCGCCACAAAACTCATTCATTAACAAAGTCCTCGAAACAAAAAAGGGTAATCCGATTTCCTTAGCCTGTATTTATAGCTTGGTTGCGCAACGACTCGATATCCCGGTATATGGAGTAAACCTTCCAAAACATTTTGTTTTAGCTTATATGAAAGAAGACGCCCCGGACGAGGTGCTTTTTTACATAAATGTTTTTAACCGAGGACAGATTATGCGGGAAAGCGATCTCATATCTTTCCTTCATCAATTAAACTTGCCCGCAAGCGATGAATTCATAAAACCCTGCGACAATCTATCGATCATTAAACGGGTACTACGAAATTTAATCTCAGCTTATAACCATATCGATAACATTGAAAAACGTGATGACGTACAGCTCCTATTAGATCTTATTGAGGCAACGTAGAATCATCACGCGTATCTAAAGCCAAGCCTACGGGAATTTGATCTCCTGTAGAAAGCTCCTTATCCGGCTCTACGTTACCGTTATCTGATATTTTAAATCGGAACACTTTCTTTGCACCCCTGTCTGCAACGTATAAATAAACGCCGGTTTCTCGAGTGTCAACAGCGACATCTACAGGTTGGGTGAGTCCAGTGGCTACACCAGTGATCACGCGGGAAGGATTAATTGTAGCATCCCCTCCATCGCTTATAGTATTTGTAAAATTATCAAACACTAAGACACGCCCAGTACCTTCCGTTTGACCGTCTGCAAAATCCGTTATCGCTAAAACGTTCTTTACGGAGTCGAAAAACAATCCGCGCAAATTGGTTGCGTCTGTTATAGATAATGTCCGATCTGGCCGAATTGTAGCCGTAGAATCAACTGATGAAACTCCAATTGTGCTCAGACCTTTAAAGACATAAATACCACTACCTGCCCCAATATTCGAAGTAAAAAGTCGATCTTCCGCGCTATTGTATGCGGCTCCCCACATACTAAAACCAGGCGTATATAATTTTTTATAGGGAACGGTTTGATCTTGACTTCTAGCTTTGGGTCTATCTACAACGTAAATTCCAGGAGTCGCACTGGTCGAATTAACAATATACATTTCATCATAACCCCTGTTATAAGCAAGACCACGCACATTGGAAAGCAATCGATGACGTATCTTACCCCTATTCGATAAAACCCCGGTCTTTTCCCCGACATCCATTATATAGACCCCTGTATCGACAATCCCTGGTAAGTTCCCACTTGCTTGAAACAAGCCTTTTAAGAAAGGGTTAAAATAAATAACACCCCCTCCTTTTGCTTCGGATACAGTTCCTAATGAATACCGAAACTCAGACGAATCCGCGGGATAAATCACTCGAACATTAGTATCGGCAACGCCAGCGTTAGAGCTGTTATACGCTTCGAAAGACACATATAATCTAGAAAATTTTTTAGTTTCTAAATTAGGTTCCGAATCATCCATTTCGCAGGCGTAGAAACCAGTCAATAATACAATTGAAGCAAACACCTTATACATATTGTCAATCTTGAACATAATCTTTGTCTTGTGTTACAAAAGTAATAAATTAAACGAGCTAAATTATAATCCAGATACAACGCTCGCATTAAATTTGTTAAATCATACAAATTGCGTAAAATTGTAGAAGAAATAGAATTGTCGAGAGTATATCTAGCATATATATGAAGTAAAAACATATATTTTTGAATGCTATTTAAAAGCGACATTATCGAGCTTTTAAATTTTATCTCCTTCTTAGATTATTATGGAAAATACGGAATTTCAAAGAGAAAAATTAGAGTTACCCAATCATGGAAAAAAACTTTTATTACATTCATGTTGCGCTCCTTGTGCAGGAGAGGTCATGGAAGCACTAATCGCGTCAGATATTGAATTTACGATCTATTTTTATAATCCAAATATCCATCCGCGAAAAGAATACGATTTAAGAAAAGAAGAAAACATTCGATTTGCGGAGAAGCATAATATCCCCTTCGTCGATGCTGATTACGATGTTGATCATTGGTTTGAATTAGCTAAAGGCATGGAAAATGAACCAGAACGCGGAAGTCGATGCACTATGTGCTTTGATATGCGGTTTGAAAAAACAGCTGAATATGCCGCTAAAAATGGTTTCGATGTAATATCCAGTTCGCTCGGTATTTCTCGGTGGAAAAACATGAACCAAATTAACGACGCGGGTCTCCGTGCGTCATCACGTTATCCCAACATGGAATACTGGACCTTTAACTGGCGTAAAAAAGGTGGGTCTGCACGAATGTTAGAAATCAGCAAAAAAGAGCGCTTTTATATGCAAGAATATTGCGGATGTGCTTATTCTTTACGTGACACTAATCGCTGGCGAATGGCGAACGGTAGAGAAAAGATAGAACTAGGAAAATATTACTATGGAGACGAACAAGAATAAATTTACAAAAAGTTTCCTTTTTACTGAAATAATAATTAATTTTGCAGGCTCAAATGCAGATTTTAAAATATCTAAAGCAATATAGAATTCCATTTTCAGGCCTTGTGTCTGGGAAACACAAATTTGAATTTGACATTAATGATAAGTTCTTTGACTGCTTCGAACATTCCCTAGTAAAAAAGGGAAAACTAAAAGCTGACGTAGAGTTACAAAAACAAGAAAACATGCTTATCGTAATCTTTGAGATTATCGGTACAATACGGTTAACTTGTGATATCTGTCTTACGGAATTTGACTCACCTCTTCATTTTAAAGAGAGGGTATTAGTCAAATTTACAGAGGACGATTGGGAAAGCGAGACAGAAGAAGTTATCACTTTATCAAAAACGGATTACGAATTCGACATAGCAACGCTATTATATGAGTACATTAACGTTCGTGTACCTTATTACAGCAAATGTTCTGAGCAAGGGATTAATATAACATGTGATCCAGAAATGCTTGCTAAAATAAACACTGAGGCTCCGTCAGAAGTTGGAAGTGAGAACAATGAAGAAAAGAAAATTGACCCACGGTGGGAAATATTAAAGAAAATTAAAAATAACTAAAACAAAATACGAGATGGCACATCCAAAGCGTAAGACTTCGAAATCGAGAAGAGACAAAAGAAGAACACATTATAAGGCAGAAAAACCTACATTAACCGTTTGTACAGAAACTGGAGCAGTTCACACTCCTCACCGTGCATACTCAGTAGATGGTAATTTATATTACAACGGAAAGTTGATTATTGAAAACACAGCTGCTGTCTAACGACATCATTCTAAGAAATTAAACATCCCAAATAGGTATAAAAGTCAATTTTTATACTTTAATTTGGGATGTTTTTGCGTATTATTGATTATAAAAATAATAACGAATGAAGATTGGTTTAGACGTTCTTGGAGGTGATTACGCCCCTAACGCTACGATAACTGGAGCAATAGAAGCCCAGAAAATACTAAACGACGATCAAAGAATCGTCCTAATCGGCGATCAAAAAGATACGGCCGAGAGATTGAAACAAGAGGGAGCTGATCTTGATAAATTTGACTTTATACATGCCCCAGAAGTAATTAGCATGCATGATCACCCGACAAAAGCGATCGCGCAAAAGCCAAATTCAAGTATTGCCGTTGGATTCGATTTACTTAAGAATGGAGAGATTGATTCATTTGCCTCTGCAGGAAATACCGGAGCGATGTTGGTCGGTTCAGTATTTAGTGTAAAGACTATACCCGGTATATTACGTCCAGCGATTGCTACAAACGTTCCCAAACTAAAAAGTGGTTTTGGAATACTTTTAGACGTCGGAGCAAATTCAGAGTGCAAACCTGAAATGTTAAACCAATTTGCTATTTTGGGTAGTATTTATGCTGAATACATTTATGGAATCGAAAAACCCAAAATCGGTCTTATAAATATCGGTGAAGAACAAGAAAAAGGAAACAATTTAACAATCTCAACCTATCCCCTCCTAAAAGAAAACACAAAAATTAATTTCGTCGGCAATGTTGAAGGTCGTGATTTATTCACGGACGCTGCGGATGTATTCGTATGCGATGGTTTCACGGGCAACGTAGTTCTAAAACTAGCCGAATCTTTTTACGTAACAACATTGAAAAAAGGGTTCAAGGATGAGTTTTTTGATAGATTCAACTATGAACGCTACGGAGGAACACCAATATTAGGCGTCAACGCGCCTGTTATAATTGGCCACGGCATCTCGACACCAGAAGCTATCAAAAACATGGTTTTACAATCTAAGGACATGATAGAATCAAAATTCATCGATAAAATCAAGTCCGTTTTCAACTAATAACTTATGTCAAAAATACATGCTGCCATTACCGCAGTAAACGGATATGTACCAGATTATATCCTAACAAACCAGGAATTGGAAACTATGGTAGAGACCAATGATGAATGGATTGTAACCCGAACTGGGATAAAAGAAAGGCGGATACTTAAAGGAGAAGGTAAAGCGACTTCTGATTTGGCGGTACCCGCCGTTGAGGGACTCCTAAAAAAACGTGGCATTTCAGCAAACGACATTGAACTGATCATCTTCTGTACAAGTACGCCGGATATGCTATTCCCAGCGACAGCAAATATACTTGCAGACAAGATTGGAGCAAAAAATGCTTGGGGTTATGACTTGCAAGCTGCATGTTCAGGATTTCTGTTTGGCTTAACTACTGCGGCACAATTTATAGAATCGGGAAAACACAAAAAAGTGTTAGTTGTTGGTGCAGATAAGATGTCTTCTGTTGTCAATTACGAAGACCGTAACACATGTATCTTGTTCGGTGATGGATGCGGCTGTGTCCTTTTAGAGCCTGATGAAGAAGGAAATGGATTAATTGATTCTGTGTTAAAAACTGACGGATCTGGCGGTCCCTACCTCAACATTAAGGGTGGAGGTTCTCTTAACCCTGCAAGCCACGACACTGTAGACGCTGGGTTACACTATGCGTACCAAGAAGGCCGTACCGTGTTCAAATTCGCAGTAACAAATATGGCTAACGTAGCGGTTGAAGTAATGGAAAGAAACAATCTAACTTCTGAAGATGTAAACTGGCTAGTCCCTCATCAAGCTAATAAACGTATTATTGACGCGACAGCAGAACGGGCGGGGTTACCCGAAGAAAAAGTAATGGTTAACATCCATAAATACGGAAATACAACAAGCGGAACAATCCCAATCTGTTTGTGGGAATGGGAAGATAAGCTAAAAAAGGGTGATAATCTAATTTTAGCAGCATTCGGAGGAGGATTCACTTGGGGATCCATTTACATAAAGTGGGCATATACAAAATCATAATATTTCCTTAACTTTATCGATTCATCAAAAATAAAAACTAAAATAAAATATACTAGATATGAGTATGGATATTAAACAAATACAAGACCTTATTAAATTCATCGCCAAATCAGGAGTTAATGAGGTGGCTATTGAAGAGAAGGACTTTAAGATTACAATAAAGACGAATCAGGAACCTACCTATGTTACAGCTACTATTCCTAGCCCGGTTAGTCTACCCGCGCAACAATCTGTTGTACAATCTGCCCCAGTTCCTGCAGTAGATGCTTCTACCCCATCAGTGCCTGTTGCAGAGACGTCTAACTTAATAACTATTAAATCGCCTATGATCGGTACATTTTACCGAGCAGCAGGCCCGGAAAAACCAAATTTCGCAAACGTAGGTGATGAGATTTCACCAGGAAAAGTCCTTTGTATAGTAGAAGCAATGAAACTTTTTAACGAAATCGAATCCGACGTATCCGGCAAAATAGTGAAAATATTAGTAAATGATGCACAACCAGTAGAGTTCGATCAACCATTATTTTTAGTCGATCCAAGCTAGATTGGCCATTGTCTCATTCCTTTAGCGTTCGCAATAAAAGCAAAAAAGAATAGACAATTATAATACAAAGCGAGCAATCGTAAAAAGTAACATCATTAATAATCTATGTTTAAAAAAATATTAATAGCAAATAGAGGTGAAATCGCTCTCCGCATTATTCGTACATGTCGTGAAATGGGTATAAAGAGCGTGGCAGTCTATTCAACTGCCGACCGCGATAGCCTCCATGTCAGATTTGCGGACGAAGCAGTGTGTATTGGCCCCCCTGCCAGTAAAGATTCTTATTTGAGTATCCCGAATATAATTTCAGCTGCTGAGCTAACAAATGCTGACGCTATACACCCAGGTTATGGCTTTCTTTCTGAAAATGCGAAATTCTCGGCTATCTGCGCTGATTATGGTATCAAATTCATTGGAGCAACCGCAGACCAAATTGAAAGAATGGGTGACAAAGCCTCTGCTAAAGAAACAATGAAAGCTGCTGGGGTTCCAACCGTACCAGGTTCACAAGGTTTAATACCCGATGTTAAAACTGGCATTAAACTAGCCAAAGAAATTGGCTATCCAGTAATTATCAAAGCTACCGCTGGTGGTGGCGGTCGCGGTATGCGAATTATATGGAAAGATGAAGACTTCGAACACAACTGGGATTCTGCACGTCAAGAATCCGCAGCCGCGTTCGGTAACGATGGTATATACTTGGAAAAATATGTAGAAGAACCTCGTCATATTGAGATTCAAGTAATTGGCGACCAATATGGAAAAGTTTGTCACCTTTCTGAGCGGGATTGTTCTATTCAACGTCGTCATCAAAAGCTAGTTGAAGAAGCTCCTTCTCCATTTATCACTCCCGAGCTTCGAGCTAGTATGGGTGAAGCAGCTATTAAAGGTGCTAAGGCCGTCAACTATGAAGGAGCTGGAACGATCGAATTCTTAGTCGACAAGCACCGTAATTTCTACTTCATGGAGATGAATACTCGTATACAGGTCGAGCATCCAGTAACAGAAGAAGTAATAAATTTTGATTTAATCAAAGAGCAAATTAAAGTTGCAGCGGGCATTCCAATATCTGGTAAAAGCTACGAACCAACCATGCATGCTATTGAATGTCGTATTAACGCAGAAGATCCTTTCAATAATTTCCGTCCTTCTCCGGGTAAAATCACAAATTTTCACTCCCCAGGCGGCCATGGAGTACGTGTAGATACACATGTTTATGCGGGATATACAATTCCGCCAAACTACGATTCAATGATTGCCAAACTAATTTGTGTTGCTCAAACCCGAGAAGAGGCGATAAATACTATGGAGCGTGCGTTAAGCGAATTTGTGATTGAAGGGATAAAAACGACTATCCCATTGCATTTACGTCTAATGAGCGATCCAAACTTTAGAGCAGGGAATTTTACAACGAAATTCATGGAATCATTCGACCTTACTGAATATCCTGAAGAAGAAAATTGAAAAATTTCTTTTACATAGGTATAAAATACCATTCTTAACGATAAGAATGGTATTTTTGTTTCTATCCGGAAATAAAATATTAAAATGTCTAAATCCAACGAACTAATTCAAGCTATAAAAGATAAAGGAAAATCAATCGAGGCGGAGATGTCATTTTTTGACCATCTAGAGGTACTTCGATGGCATATAATCCGGTCTGTAATCGCAATAATTGTATTCGCATTATTGTCTTTCACTTTTTATGATTTTGTTTTCAATCAAGTCATCATGGGTCCAAAAAACCTAGATTTTTGGACATACCGTATGATGTGCAAGGTTGGCGACCTACTAAGTCTCAAAGGCTTTTGCGTAGAACGAATCCCTTTTAACATCATCAACACAGAACTGGCTGGACAGTTTATGCTACAAATTAATTCCTGTTTGCTAATGGCTCTCGCACTGGGATTTCCTTACCTCCTATTTGAGGTTTGGTTGTTCATTAAACCGGCACTTACCGATGTTGAACGCCGCTCAGCCCGTGGGTTCGTATTGTATGCAACACTACTTTTTATCTTGGGAGCATTATTCGGTTATTATGTCGTTGTGCCACTTTCGGTAAACTTCCTAGCCAATGTTTCCTTAAGTGAAGAAATCACGAATCAGATTACTATAGACTCCTATCTTTCAACAATAGCCACATTAACACTGGGATGTGGAATTGTATTCCTGTTACCGATACTTGTGTTCATTCTTTCTAAATTAGGACTAATGACACCGGAATTCATGCGAGCAAGCAGACGGTATGCAACCGTGGTGATCTTGATTATCGCTGCTATTATTACCCCTACAGCAGATCTAATTACGTTATTGACCGTGAGTGCACCGATGTTCCTTCTCTATGAACTTAGCATTATGGTGTCTTCGAATGTAAAAAAACGAAAACTGGAGGCCGAAAAACAATTTTATAATAATTAAACAGAAATAAAAATGGCAAAGAAAATTGCAATAGGAAGCGATCACGCAGGGTTTGAATACAAAACAGCAGTCGTTGACTTTTTGAAGTCAGAAGGGTATATCGTTGAAGACTTCGGTCCTATCAATGCGGACTCCGTGGACTATCCAGATTTTGCGCATCCCGTATCCTCGAGCGTAGAGGAGAAAAAAAATGAATTGGGTGTTTTAATTTGCGGCAGTGCAAACGGTGTAGCCATCACCGCTAATAAACATCAAGGAATTCGCGCGGCGATTGCATGGCAAAACGAAATATCAGCATTAGCGCGCCAACATAACGATGCAAACGTGCTTTGTATCCCAGCTCGATTTATCGACTTAGAGCTAGCAAAAAAAATCATTAAAACTTTTCTAACAACTGAATTTGAAGGTGGCAGGCACGCAACCCGAGTGAATAAAATTTCATGTAATTAAGACTCAGCTTATGATAAAAAACTGGATTAAATCTTTTTTATTAATTCCCGTACTTTACGGGTGTGCTGTAGCTCAGGATCCTCTCCAAATAAAATATGCCGATCTGTTAACTGAAGAATCAGCAAAAACACACCTAACGATCTTAGCGTCGCCGGAATTTGAAGGTCGTGGTACTGGTCAAGAAGGTGGAAAAAAAGCTGCTCATTACATTGCCAGTCATTTCGAATCATTGGGACTTCAACCCACTGTCAATAATGCTTTTTTTCAGCCCTTAAAATTAATTCGCAATTCCTACATCGTCAAAGAATTTTCCATCAACGACAACAAATATAAAAATGGAACTGATTTTTACGTTCAAGGAGATAATCAAAACACAGTCTTCGATGCGCAGGAAATTATATTCATAGGGTACGGCATTCAAGATGAAAAATACAATGACATTTCAAACATTGATATCGAGAATAAGATTGTACTCCTTATCAATGAAGGAGAGCCCGTTGACACTAATGGAAATTCAATTATCACCGGTACACAGAAACCATCAGAATGGGCCACGAGTCGTTTCAAAAGAATCCAGGAATTAGAAAAAAAGAATCCTAAACTAATTTTAGCGACCGCAAGTAATGTTGCTTCTATGATCAGTCGGTTCGGAGACAGAATCACAGCAGGTCGATTCGAACTTGATAAAAGTCCCAACCAATCCCAATCTGTTAGTTTAAATGCTCCTGTCGTACACATTTCAGAGGCGATCGCTGATAAAATACTTTCAAAAAACAATACCTCTATAAATGAGCAAAAAAAAGCGGCTAAAACATTCGTTATAAAACTTCCAGTCCTTGCGGAAATGGGCGTTATCAAAGAAAAATTCTCAGATCCAAATGTATTGGGATTTCTCCCCGGAACTGACTTAAAAGAGGAAATTGTTATTATCTCTGGTCACTATGATCACGATGGAATTTTATCGGACGGCACTATATTTCCTGGTGCAGATGATAACGGTTCAGGAACTACTGCGGTATTAGAACTCGCTAAAGCATTTTCTCAGGCGAAAAAGGACGGGAACGGCCCGCGTCGCAGTATCCTTTTTATAGGCTTCGCCGCTGAGGAAAAGGGACTATTGGGGTCGCAATTTTATTCCGAGAACCCTATATTCCCCTTAAAAAACACAGTAACGTGCCTCAATCTTGATATGATTGGTAGAATTGATGATAAACATCTTGAAGGAAATCACAACTATATCCACCTAATCGGCTCAGATAAATTAAGTTCCGAACTTTATAAAATCAACCGAAAAGCAAATGACGTCTACACTAAGATGGAATTGGATTACATGTACGATGATCCTAAAGATCCTATGCGTATTTACTATCGTTCTGACCAATACAACTTCGCAAAACACGGAATTCCAGTAACATTTTATTTCTCGGGACTACACCCTCATTATCATACACCCGATGATACCGTGGATAAAATCGATTTTCCAATGATGGTCAAAAGGGAGAAACTTGTTTTTCACGCTGCATGGGAAATTGCAAATCGAGATCAACGCTTAATCGTTGACAGCAATAAAGAATAATTCTGGTTAATTTTGGGGACGACAAGTGTTCATCCCTTTAATTAATCTAGCAAGGCTTTTTCCACGCGTGGAAAAAGCCTTGTTCATTTTTACACGACGACCCTGATTCTTAAGTAAAAAGTAAGCTAGTCTCGTAACTCGCCTAAACCATCCCTCGTCACTAAGTTGAAAAAATAATTGGATAGCCCATAATCCAAGAAAGTCTTTCATGTTGAACAATCGATGCAAAAAATTGTTAACAAATTAAACGAACTAAAAATATGGCATTTGTAGATTATTACACCATACTTGGCGTAGACAAAAGCGCAAGCCCAGAGGAGATAAAAAAAGCATACCGCAAACTTGCGCGAAAATATCACCCAGACATTAATCCCAATGATAATGTCGCAAAGCAAAAATTTCAGGAAATAAATGAAGCGAATGAAGTATTAACAGATACAGAAAAACGCAAAAAATATGACCAATTCGGTGAACATTGGAAAAATAGCGATACTTTCCAACAGCAGCGACATCATGCGAATAAACATGGACAATCTCCTTTTGAATCTCCTAATTTCAATTATTCTGGAAGCTATGATGATGAACAATTCTCTGATTTTTTCGAACAAATGTTTGGTAGTAGACGGGGTGGCGGACGTCAAACGAAGTTTCGAGGAAACGACTATAATTCAGAGCTAGAGCTATCGCTTCAAGCAGCGTATACGAGTCATCAGCAAACATTCAACATCAATGGAAAAAACATTCGTATCACCATCCCAGCCGGTATAGAAGACCAACAAACAATCCGTCTTCCAGGCCAGGGCGGGCCGGGGGTCAATGGGGGACCGGCTGGCGATCTTTATATTCAAATTCATATTGTCCCAGATTCTAAGTTCAGTCGAAAGGGGGACGACCTGCATACAGATATACCAATAGATATTTATACGATGCTTTTAGGGGGAGAAATTGTCGTAGATAGCTTTGCAGGCAAGGTAAAAGTGAAAGTTAAACCCGAAACGCAAAATGGGACCGTCGTTCGGCTTAAGGGAAAAGGATTCCCAATCTATAAAAAAACAGGGCAGTTCGGAGATCTATACATTAAACTTCAAGTAAAACTGCCAAATGGGTTGACGGAGGAAGAAAAAAAATTGTTTAAACAGCTTGCCGAAATAAAAAAATAGCGAAATGGAAACAAAGAAAATACGTATATTGGATTTTTGTAAATCACATAAAATAGAAATAACCTTCGTACAACAGTTATCCGACTATGGGCTTATACAACTGGTTAGCGATAGCGGCGAACTGTATTTAAAGGAAGACGAACTACTCCCGTTGGAACAATTTACGTGCTGGTATTATGATTTAGAGCTGAATTTTCAGGGGATAGAGGTCGCGTACAAACTACTTTCTAAAATTAAAGCATTACAACAGGAAGTTCAATCGTTAAAAACGGGTTATACAAAACCAGAATAAATTAATCGAAATCTATGCGATTGCTTCTAGATTGCTTTTTATGAGCGTGCCGCTTTTTCCGATCTAAACGTTCTACAACTACCGACCTGGGAATTTTTGTCGGCTTGCGAGGTTTATGCTGCTTAAGGACTTGCTCTAATAGATTAAAAAACCGGGATACCACAATTCGCTTATTCTTTATTTGGCTCCGGTCATCAGAAGCATCTATCTGTAAAACGCCTTCTTTACTTATACGATTTGATAACTTTTCGTTTATTATCGCTTTCTGTTCAGGAGAAAATGCGGCCGATGCCGAAACATTCCAAAAAAGCGCGACTTTTGATTCTACTTTGTTCACATGTTGGCCACCCGCACCCCCAGATCGGGAAGTTTTAAATTGAAGTTCAGGATAAATTAGATCTTTGTTTAAATTCATAGTACCAAATGTAAGATTATTACCAACAAAATTATTGCAATACAATTATATAAGCATGCTTATATTTACCGAAAATTTCACGGCGTATCCAGAGGGATCTCTAAAAGGCTCGCCGAAGTATACACAGGACTTTATTGATATCAATTCATATTCACAAACCTCCGGAGAGAAAATGAACACTGACATCAATAAAAGACAGCAAAAATAAAAAATATGAAAATTGGAATCGTCTGTTATCCTACATTCGGAGGAAGTGGTGTCGTTGCTACAGAACTTGGAAAAGCTTTAGCTTCAAATGGCCACGAAATACATTTTATAACCTATTCCCAACCGGCCCGATTAGACTTTTTTTCTGAAAATCTTTACTACCACGAGGTCGCAGTTGCACAGTATCCTCTCTTTGATTTTTCACCTTATGAATCCGCGTTAGCGAGTAAATTGGTAGATGTCGTAAAATTTGAGAAACTGGATCTATTACATGTTCACTATGCTATCCCACACGCTTCAGTTGCTTATTTAGCGAAACAAATCCTTGCCACGCACGACATTCATATTCCTATAGTAACCACACTACATGGTACAGATATAACACTTGTCGGAAAGGATAAAAGCTTTAGTCCTGTAGTAACCTTTTCAATTAACCAATCCGATGGGGTAACAACAGTATCGGAGAACTTAAAAGAACAAACGCTTGAATTTTTCGACATTCAAAGAGATATTCGTGTGATTCCTAATTTTATCGATTTTTCACGCTTCCATAATAAAAGCAAAGAACATTTCAAAAAAGCCATCGCTCCCGGCAATGAGCGAATAATTACACATACCTCTAACTTCAGAAAAGTAAAAAACACGAAAGATGTAATTAGCATCTTTAAAAAAATAAATGATTCCCTGCCAAGTAAATTATTGATGGTCGGAGATGGCCCCGAACGGAGAGAAACTGAAGAACTCGCGCGGCAGCTCGGCATCAGTCAGGACGTAAGATTCTTAGGAAAACAAGAAGCGATCGAGGAAATTTTATCCGTTTCTGATTTATTTTTAATGCCTTCATCTTCTGAAAGCTTTGGGCTCGCCGCCCTGGAAGCAATGGCTTGTCATGTGCCCGTGATATCAAGCAATGCTGGCGGTCTTCCTGAATTAAATAAACACGGTGTCAGCGGATTTCTAAGTAACATCGGTGATATTGACGAGATGTCAAAAAATGCGCTAGACATATTAGCGGATTCTGATCGGCTTTCTGCTTTTAAAAATGCCGCATACAAACGAGCCAAAGAATTTGATCTCACGCGCATCTTGCCTTTATATGAATCATATTATGAAGAAGTAATACAGACTTCGAAAAAACGTTAAATTATAGTTAATGCGTAGAAAAAAAGTTTTATCTTTGGCTTTTGGAAATGCTCCAAAAAAACAATCATGAAATATAAACGTATCTTACTAAAACTCAGTGGTGAAGCCTTAATGGGCGATCAAAGTTACGGCATCGACATAAATCGTGTGATGCAATACGCAAACGACATTAAAGAAATTCATAGCCAAGGTCTAGAAATAGCTATCGTAATAGGTGGCGGAAACATCTATCGTGGATTAAGTGCTGAAAAGTCTGGAATGGATCGAGTCCAAGCTGATTATATGGGTATGTTAGCCACAGTTATCAACAGCATGGCATTACAAGATGCTATCGAAAAAGTTGGTATTAAAACACGTTTGTTGACCGCAATAAAAATGGAACAAATCTGTGAGCCCTTTATTCGTAGAAGAGCGGTCCGCCACCTTGAAAAAGGAAGAATCGTGATATTTGGCGCAGGAACTGGAAATCCGTATTTTACTACAGACACAGCTGCATCCTTACGCGCTATAGAAATAAATGCGGATGCAGTATTAAAGGGCACACGCGTTGATGGTATTTACACAGCTGATCCAGAAAAGGATCCATCTGCAAAACGCTACGAAACGATATCGTTTCAGGAAGTATATGAGAAAGGGCTAAATGTAATGGACATGACTGCATTTACTTTATGTCAGGAAAACAATTTACCAATAATAGTTTTCGACATGAACAAACCAGGAAATCTTAAAAAATTAGCTAACGGTGACCACGTCGGTACGGTTGTTCGCTAAACAATTGCATAAGAAATATAAATGATATGAATGAATTAATCTCCTTAGAACTAGATGACTGCAAAGAGAAAATGATTAAAGCATTAGCTCATACAGAGTCTGAGTTGACGAAAATCAGAGCAGGGAAAGCAACTCCTTCGATGTTAGATGGCGTCGCAATAGATTACTATGGTAGTATGACTCCCCTTTCTCAAGTGAGCAATATCAATACTACAGATGCAAGAACCATTGTTATCCAACCATGGGAAAAAAATACCTTGGGTGCTATTGAAAAAGCTATAATTGATTCAAACCTGGGCTTGAACCCTCAAAATGACGGGGTAATTATTCGACTAGCAATTCCTCCGCTTACAGAAGAAAGACGTCGAGATCTTGTCAAAAAAGTAAAAGAAGAAACTGAAAAAGGACGTGTTGCGGTTCGTAACATTCGTAAAGATGCCAATGAATCCATCAAAAAATTGAAAAATGATGGTATATCTGAAGATGAGATTAAGAGTGGCGAAGCTGAAGTGCAAAAACAGACAGATGCGTTTATAGCAAAGGTCGATACTTTAGCTGAATTAAAAGAAAAAGACATCATGACCGTATAAGGATTTATGTTAATCAATGAAATGAAAAAAGGATTCTTTGTAGAATCCTTTTTTCATTTCAGATTTTTCCATAACTTACAATGTAAATTACCAATGTAAGCAACACATGCAAAACAGTAGAAGAAATTTCCTAAAGCAAGCGGGATTGGGGTTATCCGCTGCATTCCTAACACCATATTTGAATTCTTGCCAATCCAAATTGGGAAATAGTCCGTTCCACAATCTAGGACTTCAACTATATTCTATCCGCGATCTAGTCAACACCGATCCAATAGAAACGATAAAAACGGTAAGTACGATTGGTTACAAACATGTCGAAACGTTTGGCGTCGAAGCTGAGGCCGGCAAATATTGGGGACTTTCAATCGCGGAGCTGAAGAAGGTCCTAGATGACAATAATTTAAAGACTTATAGTGGCCATTACGACATGTCTAAATATCTCAGCTCGAAAAATACCGAAAGTGAAAATATTGAGAAATATATCGAAATAGCCCATCAATTAGGACAGAAATATGTGATCGCACCGGTAACACCGATGGATGATCTGAATAATCTCAAAGTTGAGGATTATCAATATGCAGCAGACCAGCTCAATAAAGCAGGTGAAATGGCGAAAAAGGCGGGGATAAAAATCGGATACCACAACCATTTTTGGGAATTCAGAAACTTTGCTAACGGTACAAAAGGATTAGACATATTAGTTGCATTTACTGAACCTGAACTGGTCGACTTTGAACTTGATATTTATTGGATTCAAAAGGCTGGATTAAGTGCGCAATCTTACTTTGAAAAATACCCAGGACGCTTCAAATTATGGCACTTGAAAGATATGGACAAGAAATTCACTACTCCAATCATAGGCGAACCCTATGATACATCTGGTTTTGATAGCATCATGACCCAAATACGCTACACTGAAGTAGGGAGTGGAGCAATAGATTATATCAATATTGCGAATTACGCTGAAAAGTCTGGGCTAGAATATGCCTTCGTAGAGCAAGATGACATTTATATTCCAAATAAATTTGAAAGTATCAAGAAAAGTTTCGATTACGTACAAAAATATATAGCAAAATAAATAAAGAGCGATCAGTTGCTATGCACCAGAAAGTGTCTAAACTTTTGGGGGCACTCTACAATAGGTCGCTCTTTATTTTAGAAATCAATTTCGTCTAAAACTCCATTTTCTCAACTTCATCTGCATTCTTCTCAACAGTGATTCGAAGTTCCTCTTTGAAATCTAAAATCCTTCTCATCAATGATTCATCTGATAAAGCTAAAATCTGCGCCGCCAATATTCCAGCATTCTTTGCTGCGTTAAGAGCTACCGTTGCAACAGGAATCCCATTAGGCATTTGTAGTATCGAAAGTAATGAATCCCAGCCATCAATAGAATTGGAAGACTTCACGGGTACTCCGATTACCGGAAGCGGCGTTATAGATGCCACCATACCGGGTAAATGCGCCGCACCACCTGCCCCGGCAATAATTACCTTTACACCACGGGTTGCAGCAGATTTTGCGTAGTCAAACATACGCTCAGGTGTCCGATGAGCGGAAACTATAGATACCTCAATTTCCACATCAAACTTTTTAAGTATTTCGATTGCGTCCCGCATCACTGGAAGATCAGACTTACTGCCCATTATGATGCCGACCAAGGCCGTGTTTTTATCTTTCATGCTTTTACTTTAAGTGTTGCTTGCACCCACCGTGCATTTTTTATTGCTTTCTCACGATCATCGTTAATGACGCACACATGTCCCATTTTACGAAACGGTTTTGTATATTTCTTTCCATAAAGATGTACATATACCCCCTCTAGACCTAACACTTCTTCTACACCGTCATATCTTGCCAATCCTTCAAACTCAGGTTCACCTAGCAAATTAATCATGACTGCATTAGTCGTTGTTACAGTTGATCCAAGCGGCAAGTTAAATATAGCACGTAAATGTTGTGCAAATTGTGATGTTAAGTTTGCTTCAATAGTATGATGGCCACTGTTATGCGGCCGAGGGGCAAGTTCATTAACGAGAATACGCCCATCCCTGGTTAAAAACATCTCGACGGCTAATAAACCAACAATTTGCAAATCTGTTGCAATCTTCTTCGCTATGTCCTCTGCTTGGGACTGAATATCTGTTGATAATGTAGAAGGGGCGATTAAAAATTCTACTAAATTTGCGTCTGGGTTAAACTCCATTTCAACTAATGGAAAGGATTCGATATCTCCTCGATCATTCCTAGCGACAATAACTGCAATTTCCTTTTCAAAATCTATTAATTCCTCTATAAGTGAAGACTCTGAAAATGCTTTATCAAGATCACTGGCATCACTGATTCTCCGAACACCCTTTCCGTCGTAACCGTCCCTGCGCAATTTTTGAATGTAGGGGAACTCGATATTTGTATCTTTTAAATTTTCTTTACTAGAGATCAGCTGAAATGCCGCAGTTGGAATATCGTTTTGTTTGAAAAACTGTTTCTGCATCCCTTTATCTTGAATCAAACGTATAACACGTGATTGTGGATAAACTAACACACCTTCATCCTCTAGTTTTTCCAATGCATCAACGTTTACTTTTTCTATCTCAATTGTAATCATATCGAGATCCTTTCCGAAGTTGTAAACGGTATCAAAATCACTAAGTGAACCGCATTCAAAACGATTGCACAATTTACGGCACGGTGCATTTTTATCGGGATCCAATATGTGCACGTTAACATTGTAATTAATAGCTTCTTGGATAACCATACGCCCTAACTGGCCGCCACCAAGAATCCCTAATTGCAATTCACCATAAAAATCTTTTGTCATAATGTTTGTAAAATATATTAAGCTTTTTCTGCAAAAAATTGATCGTGTAACAGACTTTCTGACTCAATCTTTTTTTGCAGTTCTAAAAATGCACCAATTAGCGCTTCTGGACGAGGAGGGCAGCCCTGAACGTAAATATCAACAGGAATTATTTTATCGACCCCTTTTACTACATGATAACCATGTTGCCAATATGGCCCTCCACAGTTGGCGCACGACCCCATTGAAATTACATACTTCGGTTCTGGCATTTGATCATACAACCTCTTTATTCGATCTGCCATTTTGAACGTCACAGTTCCTGCAATAATCATAACATCCGACTGACGTGGTGACGGCCTTGGAAAGACGCCAAGTCGATCAAGATCATAGGTAGCAGCCATTGCTCCCATCATTTCAATCGCACAACACGCTATACCGAAACTGACTGGCCACATCGATGACAAGCGAGCCCAATTTAGTAAATCGTCCATTTTTGCGACAATAACTCCGCCGCTTTGTGTCTGAGGTTGGCCTGTACTCATAAGATTAGGATTTTCCTTTTATTAATTTCGGTTTAAATCCAGGACTAGGTCGCACGTTCACGCCTGAACGAACTTCGACTTCAGATACGATCTTCGTTTCTCGATAGTCACGAATTATATAGTTCTTTCGATTCAACTCGTCATAGGCAGTA
>NZ_JABMCQ010000220.1 GCF_013179575.1 Sphingobacterium shayense
CCAACTGTTTACCATCTCTTCTGTCGGTAAAGATTCCTTTTCGTTTTCAGGAGCCATTATAACAACATCACGGTTGGTATCAAGATAGTACTGATTTCCAATCGCCTCCACCTCTTTTAAGGTCAGCGTTGGGAGAAGCTGTTTAAGCAGCGCATAGGAGTCTTCGTTTCCTAAAGCAGGAGAATCTTTCAGAAAATGATTTAAATACGTATCCACATAGCTGTCGGACTTTTTCTTATCTCGCTCGATATAGGAGGTTTCTACATTTTTGTCTATAGCCGCTACCGCGCGTGCAAATTCGGTGACTGCAAAACCATGACGTTGCACCCGTTCCAGTTCCTGCACGAGAGCCTTAAATCCCGTTTCAAAAGCTTTGGGTTTCGCCACAAAATAAGCATCGTAAGCATCAAGACCACCAAGAAATTCACCGATGGAAACACCAGCCTGCACATACGGCGACTCGGCTGATTGCCCCAGTTCGCTAAGACGCGCGTTAACCATACTATTATACACCGATTTCAACAGACTCGTACGTAAATCACCGACTGTTTTTACTTTCGCTTCTGGATGCTTAACACTGATTTGACCAATCGTGTAGGTCATCTCTGGATCAGTAATAGCGATAAATTGGTTTTTGTCAAGCAATGGTACCTTATACTCTTCTCGTTTAGTGACACTTGATGGCGTTTTTAAGTCCGAAAATAGACGCTTAACCTCTGTCTCCATAGCCGCAATGTCTATATCGCCTACGATAATAATGGCTTGCAGGTCGGGACGATACCAGTCCGAATGAAATTTCCGTAATTGCTCGTATGGAAAATTAGTAATGCTCGCTTTAGTTCCTATTGGTAAACGTTTAGCATACCTGGAATTATTAAGCATAACAGGAAGATACTGGTCCTGCATGCGCTGCATAGCACCACGCCCCCCACGCATTTCCTCGAGTACTATTCCGCGTTCTTTATCAATCTCATCTTCTGCCAAAAGTGCATCCTGTGCCCAGTCGCGCATTACCTGCAAACCGTTTTTAAGTAACTCGGGGTCGTCCGACGGTATCGGCAGCTGATATACCGTTTGATCGAAACCGGTATAAGCATTTAAGTCACTTCCGAAACGTACGCCGGCTTTTTGCAGATAATCAACAAGCTCATTTTTGGGAAAATGCTTTAAACCATTGAAGTTCATATGCTCCAAAAAGTGGGCTAAACCTAATTGGTCTTCGGTTTCAAGTACCGATCCTACCTTAGTGGCCAGATACATAGTCACCCTATCCTTGGGTTCTACGTTTTTCCGAATATAATACCGGAACCCGTTTTCTAACTTTCCAGTCTTCACCTCCTTATCAAATGGAAGTAGAGTGTTCCAACTGGAGGTATCCGTTTGCAATATTGATCGTGGCGTAGCATTCATGCCCGTGGGAGTAGCATAGCCGAAATGCATCAATGCAGGCAGCAAAAATGCTAAAGTAATGGGTTTTATGACGTTCATTATTAGGTATAATTTAAAATCCGCGATAAACCTACGAAAAATTCATCATACAGTGATAAACACCATTTTTTTTAACGGATTTTACGGCTTTGCTAAACCAATCGAAAATTACCTACCTTTACAGCAATGAATTGGGAAATCGCCAAACGAGACTTTAAACGTTACCTTCAACTCGAGCGTAACTTGTCCCCTAATTCTATTGACGCCTACTTAAGCGACGTCCACAAACTCGAGGTATACTGCATCTACAAAAATATCACCATCGCGCAGATTACCACGCGCACCCTGCAACTCTTCTTAATGTATATGAACGATTTTGCAATTTCGCCATATACACAAGCCCGATTATTATCCGGAATAAAAACCTTTTTCGGCTTCTTGCAGATCGAATACGACCGAAAAGATAACCCAGCAGAACTTATCGAAACGCCACGTTTATCTCGTAAAATACCAAGCGTGCTAAGCGTTGTTGAAATCGAAGCTCTAATCGGAGCTATCGACCTTTCCTCTGGCGAAGGTATGCGTAACAAAGCAATAATAGAACTCCTCTATGGCTGCGGCCTTCGAGTATCCGAACTTGTCGGATTAAAAATTTCAAACTTGTTCTTAGACGTCGAATTTATCAAGGTCGAAGGCAAAGGCAGCAAGGAACGCCTAGTTCCGATCGGACAGCAGGCGATGAAATATCTAAAAATATATCTACACGAAATTCGTCCCCATAACCCCGTTCAACATGGTCATGAAGATATCGTTTTCTTAAACCGCAGAGGCAAACAGCTCTCACGTGTCATGGTCTTTATCATCATTAAAGATCTAGCTAAAAAAATCGGCTTGCAAAAAAACATAAGCCCTCACACCTTTAGACATTCTTTTGCTTCTCATCTTATCGAAGGAGGCGCAGATCTGCGCGCCGTACAAGATATGCTTGGCCACGAAAGCATTACCACTACAGAAATCTACACGCACGTAGATAAGGAATACCTACAGTCTATCATCACGCAATTTCACCCACGCTCCTAAAGAAACCGGTATTTCGAAAAGAAAAATAAACGACTGATAAACAAAATGTTAACAACGTAAAAACAAGGATTTAACACTAATTAATGATTTTAAGAATGGGCTTAGGCATAACTTTTGCATTTGCTTAGAAAAAAATCTATCGTATGTTAAAAAGACGAATATTAGTCATGGGACTCTTGGTCTCCGGTTTATTTATAGCTAGCTGTGGCGGAAAGAAAAAGTTTGCAGCTCTACAAACCCAACATCAAGAATTAGCCTCTAAATATCAGCAAAGTCAGATGGATCTGACAGAGGCTCGTGCAACAATAAAAAGCTTAGAAGATCAGCTTGCTCAAGAGCGTAAAAACAATGCCTCATTAAAAGAAGCATTAACACGTCTACAGGGCACCTTAGATGCGAGTATCAATCAAAACACCCAAGGGAATGTAAATATCTCTAAACTAGTGGATGAAATAAATGCATCGAACAAATACATTCAGCACTTGGTGAACACTAAAGCGAAAAGTGATTCCCTTAATATGGTGTTAACAAACAATTTGACTCGTTCACTTAGCCGCGAAGAACTGCAAGATGTCGACGTAAAGGTATTAAAAGGTGTAGTATACATTTCTCTTTCAGATAATATGCTTTACAAATCTGGTAGCTACGAGATCTCCGATCGTGCTGGCGAAACATTGAGCAAAATTGCTAAGATCATTCAGGATTACAAAGATTACGACGTATTAATTGAGGGTAACACAGATACAGACCCTATCACACAGCGTAACATTCGTAATAATTGGGATTTAAGTACGCTCCGAGCTTCATCCGTTGTACAGGCTCTACAAATTCAATACGGTATCGATCCTAAACGCTTAACTGCAGGCGGTCGCGGTGAATACAATCCTATTGCTGATAACAATACGCCCGAGGGTAAAGCACGCAATAGACGTACACAAATCATCATTACTCCGAAGTTAGATCAATTTATGGAATTAATTGATAAAGCTCCAGAGTCGTCGGAGGAAGCTGTAGACAGCAGCTACAATGAAAATACAGAGGAACCATTAGGTACAAACTAGCGGTTACTAAACATAATCTTTAAACCTTCGTAAATAAAATAAGGGTAGAAAATTTCTACCCTTATTTTATTTACGGTTATACCCCTAGATATCTCTTACTATGTTTTTTACTCACGGCATTTAAAAACATATAACCAGAAACACCAGAGATAATAGATCCAACGAGAATAGCGAGCTTCGCCTCCTCTATGTGCAATGGATCGTTAAACGACAACAAAGACACAAAGATTGACATCGTAAACCCGATCCCGCCCAGCATTCCAACACCGACAATATGTTTCCAGCTAGCAAGCTCTGGCAATTTGGCAAGTCCCGATTTGATGCATATGTAGCATGTGGTAAAAATGCCTAGTGTTTTACCTAAAAATAATCCTACAATGATACCGAGCCCCATATGAGAGCTCAACCCACCGATCATCTCACTTTGAAATGTAATGTTTGTATTGACCAGAGCGAACAAAGGCACGATGATAAAGTTTACAGGCTTCGCTAAAATATGCTCTAGCTTCTCTAACGGCGACTCCTTAGCGTCGACTGTTGTTGGAAGCGTCATTGCTACTAACACACCGGCAATCGTTGCATGTATCCCTGAATGGTGAATAAAGTACCAAATGAATACCCCCGGTACGATGTACATCCAAATCGATTTTACGCCGAAACGGTTAAAAAGCATTAACAATGCAAAAATCGCTCCCGCATAAAGCAAATATGTAGTGTGGAGTTCGGTTGAGTAAAAGAATGCGATCACTAGAATCGCAAGTAAATCGTCTACAATCGCCAAGGCTGCTAAAAATATTTTTAAACTTGCAGGCACTCGGTCACCGAGCATACTAATCACCGCAAGGGCAAACGCAATATCGGTAGCCATAGGAATTCCCCAACCATGCGCGGTCTCTAAGCCAAGATTAAAGCCACTATAAATGATAGCTGGAACAACAGCTCCGCCTATTGCGGCCAAAATAGGAAGAGCGGCTTGACGCGGAGAGGAAAGCTCTCCCTCGACAAGTTCACGCTTAATCTCAAGTCCAACGAGCAGGAAAAAAATAGCCATCAGACCATCGTTAATCCAAAGCGCGATGGAATATTTCAGATGAATCGTCTCTGATTCATAACCGATTACAGTAGTCAATAAACTATTGAAGGGCTCTGCTAAAGCAGTGTTAGCTATTATTAGCGAAATAATCAGAAACACAAATAGTAAAATTCCTCCACCTGTGCTCGAATTGAGGAACGATTTGAAAGTTCTCAGATTAATCAGTTTGGCCATGGTGCGAAGTTATCGAAAAATGTTCATTTCTCTCGTGAAAAAGCTTAAAAAGGATGGGCAACTAACACGTTCAATTTTCGATAGGAACTTAGACGTGAGGCGCGGGTTATTGGCATAAAAAAAGTCCCAGCAATGCTGGGACTTTAGTGTCCTCGGCGGATAGATTATGAGACTTGATTATCAATTATTTAATTAAAATGTTTACAAAATGTCTACAAAAACTCTTATTCTTATGACATTCCGGGTCTATTTGGCAACTGTGTCATCAC
>NZ_JABMCQ010000221.1 GCF_013179575.1 Sphingobacterium shayense
CTTTATATAGTCTTGCAATTATCTGAAGTGCGCTTTTACTATCAACCAGCAAGATCGGCTTCCGTGGTTCCAAAAACAATGCTTCAATCAATTCTTCTATTGGATCGTCAAAGTTCAACGGATTTAATGTTACTTCTTCAGATACAACTGGATAATCAAAGCCAAACTCGCTTTCATTGAGAGAAGCAAAAACACTATCGGTATTTTTTAGTGTTTCCCATAGATCCATTGCAATGATTACGCTCTTAGTTAAAACGCATCCAGCCCTTGGCGCGGTCATGTCTTGCCAAGTTTTTGCGATAACAAAATACTGCATCGACGGCACTGGATAACACGTAAAATACGGCGCAAATGATTCACCAGGTCTTAATTGGCCCGAAATATCAGATAGCCGATCTATTGTATCCTGATCTGTCCTTTCAAGCAGGATAGTCCCTGCTAGTAGTTGATGACCATTCTTATATTTATGTATCTGGAAATTAAACAACATCTAATTTAATCCTCGTGTAACAACCACCCAATCGGTGCAGTGATATCTGGTTTCTCAGTATCTGCACCTTCTTCCATTATATAACCGGTTTCATCAATTTCTTTATCCAAAAAATCTTTTTGAAAAGACGCAACTTGAAAGTCTCCACCGACAATACTACAACCAAAGACCTTCACATTTAGTGAGTCAATATCACTGATTCTACCTTCAAACATAGGAAATTCATTTTTAAGATAATTCAGAGGACCCAATTTTGCTTCACCTTTACTCAAAAGATCCCATGCCGTTACAATTACCGCGACCTTTGGTTTTGCTTTAGAGCTTCTATTAATATTTTCATCTATAAATCGAAGCAACTCCATAAGTACAATTTGTGTAGGAAGGTTGTTAACTTGTTTACCTCCAAGTCCATTTTTTAAAAACTCCTGAGAAGTAATCCAATTTAGTGGTTGCGTATTAATTTCCGAATGAACCCTTACGAAAAGTACCGCTGCAGAAGAGCTACGAAGTGTTTTTAGCCATTTCTCGGGAATATTCAATGACGCGACCGCTTTGGACCAAACTTCGCCAAGTATATCCGGGACCACTATGTCTGCAGATATACTCCCGTCTCTAGTCTTTACCGATATACGAAATTCTCTATTTTTTTCTTCTAAATCTGTGCGAGGTGCGAACTCCGCTTGTAGAATGTGTTCAGCAATGCTTTCAACATATCTCACGTCACTCGGGGTTACCGAACTTAAGAGATCACGATGCCCACCTTGTAACGCTAACCAGAACCTCGCCAAATAATTGGATTTACCTGAATCGGGACCGCCGACAAGAAGAATTGATTTTTCCTCCATACTAATTTCTATTACCTTGATACCGCAGCATATTACGTCCTTGCTCAAAGGATTGATCTGGCCAAAATTCCGCGCGACTTGATCCCCTAGCTACCGCAAGATCATCAATTAGTTCTTTAATTCCTGTTCCCGGAACAATGGATTCTTCACTGGAGAACGACGCAATTTCTTTATAAACAATACTAAATCCGACGGCAAGTGACTGCAAAGGTTTCAAGTACTCTTTAACCGAATCAGTTTTATCACTATGGGTCAGTACAATAGTCATATCTGGGATATTTTCTACTAAAAAGGTTCTAATACGATCGACAAGTAATTTTAATCGATGCACGACTAGCTTTCGACTTTTTGCTGTCGCAATATGTTCCGAATTTACAGTAATCCAAATCCTATCTGAAGATTTTAAGAAAGAGAGTCGATCTGTGCGATTTGTATCAATTAAGGTATTGGTCCATTCACCAGGCAGATCCGTCAACAAAAAATCCATCTTTCGCTTATTGCTAACATTTTGAATCCGTAAATGCAGAAATCCTGCAGTCCTTTCGTCAGTTAACTCAGTGTGCGCAGTAAATTGTTCAGGTGGCTGATTTACATTCCATGTTCTCGCCCCCATACTAATTTCTTCAAATCCCATAACGGTTTTTGAATCGAGGAATCTATATTCGTCCAGTGCATTATGGGCTAACAATAGGTATAGGCTAACCAGGCTAGCCGTCTTTCCAGTACCTGGCACGCCCAGAATTGCCACAACTTTACAATATCTGTTTCTAGTAATCCGCTCTGTATCGAAATCACTTAAATACAAACTGGGCGAGAGACGTTCCATTTCCTCTGGTGGAGTAAGTACTGAAGCTCCCGCTACACTTAAGTCTTCAACGACCAGTTCTGCGATTGATTCAAGCCTCTCGGGACAAGTCGATTGCTCTCGTCCATAAATACATTGACCTGTTTGCGAAAATGTACAGTCAGAATGTTGACAAATTTTATCAAGAGTATCAATCATTATTCAGCAAATTTGTTCACATTATCCAATGAAATTTCCACTATTAAGCGACTAGACCACTCATTTAAACTGTATTTACGTTTATCTCCAGACACATCTCCCGGATCGAGAAGAAGATTGCTTACAGGAAAAATTTTCGAATAGCTCTCAACTTTTTTGATCGGTAAAACATTTATGATCTTGTCTTTTAAGTCTCCCATTTCGTCAATAAGTTGTGATACAGAATACTCCTTCGTCTGATCAACAAATCGGCAAGCTAGATGCACATGGGCTTTTGAAGGAAATCTGTGGAGGAGCTTTCCAATCTCAATTGTTCCAACTAGGCAAGATTGCACAGGGTTAAGCTGGGACATTTGAATTGAACAAAGTTCACTCCATCCCCCAAGAGCCCACCAAAGTATATCAAGTTCTTCACGATCCAAAATTGCATTTATTCGAAAAGCATCGATTAGTTTACCGTATGAAGTTTCCGTTGCATCTATGAAGTTGGCAAAAGTTTCCTCAGCAGGCACAGCAATCGAGGATCTAGTCTTGGTTTGTTTACGCTGTCGGGAATTAACGGAAATATCTGTAGCAATTCTCGTGGCAGACTTTTGCAACTCCGTACGCAAGACTTCTAACTTTTCCTTTTCAGCTATAGGATGCTGAAACGAAAGTCCGTTCCAGAGCGATGAAGCTAAAATAAACTCTGGACTTGGTTTATGCGCGTATGGTTTAGTCTTATTTAAGTGCTGAACTGTCGCCAATAATGCACACGTGATGATTTGTAATGATTCTTCATCAGCGACAAAAGATGTACTACTTTTCTTTAATGCAGGAACTGCTACGCTACTTACCGTCTCATTATAGTGATACGGATCATCCAATGCAGATAGTAGGCTGTTAGCAAAATCGAAAACATCATTAATACCCCCCATCTTCCTAATAACTGCCTCAATTGAATTAATTGCAGTGGTGCGCTTAGTGACAAATTCATCGTTGGGGTTGCTATTGAAAATCCGGATGTGCTTTGCAATGTCTGTCATAATTGATTATTGTTGTTGTGTAATTTGGTTAATTCTGTCGTGTATTTCCTTTAATCTTCCGTCCTGCACTAACTTATCAAATACTATCCTTTCCATGCTGTGCGTTAATCTCCCATTGTAGGCATTTGGTATTGCATCGAATTCGATCAAAACGGTTAAACGCTCAGCGCTCGACAGGTCTCTAAAAAATTTTAATAGCACCAGTTGAAATTCTTTTTCTTCCAAAACGCCTCCCGCTTTATCAACCACAGAAAATTCCATGGTAGAGGTTTCGAATATTTTGTTCCCACTAACTTCATTTTTTTGATCCTCCTCTTTCGAAAGAGTAATTGGCATTTTTTTAAAATTTGGACAATTTAGCACATAAGTTTTAACCCCATCTGTAAAGTTCACTTTGTCTAAATCGAACTTTTTCTTCTCGTCATCCCAAGCTCTTCCATGAATAGTTAGACTTAATGAATCACTTGCTTCTACCCAATCGAACTCAAGGATATTATAGAAATAATTAAACTTTGGGTCAAGATCAGGAGGAACTGCGGCACCGGAAGCGATCATTAATAGATCGGTGTTTTGATCTACTTCCAACTTACGATGCGAGGGAGTATGTTCATGTCCAGATATAAATACTCTTGCTCGGTTACTTATATATCTATTCGCATCCACAGAATCCTGTAACCAATTCAAAGGATGGTGGGCGACCACGATGGTTTCCAAACCGGCTTCAGCAGGGATTACGCGCTGTCGTCGGCCTAATAGCAGTCGCCCCTCTTCATTATCAGTTTTTGAACAAATTAAGGCTGTATTTACACCAATAAATTTTATCCTCCTTTTCGGAGCAATCTCCTCAATACGATGCTTGTTAATCTTGCCATCGGAATCTAATGGACAGTCATATCCTTCAGCAAATTTCCTATAATCCGCAAATTGCTTATACAAAAATTCGCGATCATCTTCACTCTGCATACATCTATCTAATTCATCATCCCCGTCTTTGATAATTTTATCAATAGCTTGCTGAGTAATTGCCGTAATTTTATCTCGGTCAACATCGTGATTTCCTGGCACAACTTGGACTGCAGTAATTTCACAGCCCACAGCCGCTGTAAGTCTATCCAACCATCTCGCTGCTTCATCATATTGGGCCTTTTTGCCGGCGTAGGCGATATCCCCCGAAATAATTACCCCATTAGCACGTCGGTTATCAAGTTCCGTGACATAATCGCGCGCATCTTCCAATAACTGTTCTTTGATATCATCATGTATGTAGAGATCGCCTCCACGTTCTTGGCCAAAATGAATATCTGATAAATGGACGTATATAAGGGACATCGATTCGGATTTTTTGCACTAATTTAATTAAAAAAAAACTGTAAATATTGAAAAACAACAAAAAAAGACAATTTGTTTATAGTCTTAATAATTTTCTGACAATGGCATCTACTATTTCAATCTGAAAAAAGAATATCGACATTTGCTGATTGAAAATAGTCCAGTAGATATACTAGCAGAAATAGGCATAATTATTACTTGAAACAATTATTTTTACTGTCTCCAAATATATAGACCATCTACCTGATGCCATTTTTAAGTACCAGATCAACGAAACACTTTATTATCATCGT
>NZ_JABMCQ010000222.1 GCF_013179575.1 Sphingobacterium shayense
AGCAATCACACCTACTAAAAATGTGACGGCTGGTACAAGACTGGCAACTAAGCGGATACCGAAAAGGCTGCTATCGCTTTGGAGTACGCCCGGCACAAAACCAAATGCATCGATGATGCCGCCGCATATTGCGCCACCTATGCCGAGCCCGGCCTTGAGGGCAAAGACGATTCCAGCGAAGACAAATCCTGTCGCGCGGCGGTTATTTTTCCATTCGGAATAATCCGCTACGTCGCCCATCATAGCCCATAGAAGTGGTATTGTTGGTGCATAAGCAAGACTTTTTAAGATATTCACGGTGAATATCCAGCCCAACTGGTCGGCAGGGATAAAGAAAAATAACCCCGTAAATATCGCCGTCAAGGCTAAGCATAGAATAAATACCCTTCTTTTTCCAAAGCGCCCCGCCAAGAACTGAGAGAGAAAAATGACAGCCGCTAAGGTCACCACCTGTCCAACCATATTAAACAAGCTAAATCCCACGGCAAATACCTGATCTTCCCGATATACAATCAGACCGAATGCATCGAGCAACTTGTGCCCCATACCGCCGTTCGAATCCCCTGTACTTGTCAATCCAACCCGCGATAAGAGATCAAAAAGCACGCTTTTGTCTACGTAATAGTTAAAATAATAAGACATCGCACTTCCCCACATGGCGAGCGTCACAAATAGAAATAAGGTGAGAATAAACATGGCACGCCAAGGCACGCAGGATACGATATCCCGAAAATCTTGTTTTATCGATGACTTTTGGTTAGGCGGCGGGGTGATACGCTCACGAGCAGAAACAAAAGCGATGATGAAAAGTACAAATCCTACAGATGCGTAAAGTGCAATCGTCCAAAACCAACCTTTCTCAGCGTCTGATTGCCCAAATTTACTGACCAGCGGCAAGGTTAATCCCTGGACAACGAAGGTGGCTATTGTTGCGGTCACAAACCGCACCGAAGATATGCTGGTGCGCTCGCGAATGTCACTGCTCATAACCCCTCCCAACGATGCGTATGGAGTATTGTTAAATGAATACAGCGCCATCAACGCGGTATAGGTGATACCCGCATACAATATTTTCGCTTTTTCACCGATATCAGGGGTCGTGAATGATAGCACGAAGAAGACAGAAAAAGGCAATGCGGTCCATAGAACCCACGGCCTATACTTCCCCCACTTCGTGTTGGTTCGGTCGGCTAATATTCCAGCAAGCGGATCAATGAACGCATCAGACAACCTGACCACCAGTAAGATCATACCGGCTGCTGTCGCTTTTATACCGAACACGTCGGTGTAAAAGAACAGCTGAAACATCATCATCATCTGAAAAACTAGATTTGCTGCACCGTCTCCCAGACTGTATCCGATTTTTTCCGCAAGGGAAACTTTTTGTGTATTCGTTTTTGATATCATGGTTTTATTAGGTTCAATCGGTTTGCTTCAATTGTTCGCTTTCAGGTGCGCCCAAATAAGATGGCTTCAACCCGCCCATATCCAACATAATCTTCTGGATTACGATACCGTGTTCCAATGGACGAATCCGTATGGTATACTCACCCGGATGAGCAAAATGATGCATGCTCTGACTCTCTATAATTCGTCTCGCTTGCCACCTTCCCAGCTCTCCGCGGTAGTGTCCGTTAATATTGACGATCTGTTCTGTACCACCATTTATAGATACGGCATAGCGTAGACCCTTGTTTGCGTTGTAATTGAGCGTCGGCGATGTCAATACCATCAGCTTCCCTTCTGCTGGGCTCGCTACGGTCGCCTTATATTCTAGATAGGTATCCTGATCCAGCTTAGCTGTGACAGGCATGGTTGTCACTGCCGATCTTGTTTTACCTAGGTTCGGAATCTCCGTCCATACAATATCGCCGGATGCACGCGCAAGCTTATAGTTCATCGCTTCAATAGATATGACGCCTGCTTGTTCTACAAAGATCTTGGAGGGTACAACTAGCGCACTATCCACATAATTGACCTCCGGCATAACATTTCGATCGGGATTGTTCCAGCTGGTATAGCCAATACGTACCTGATCCATCATATGCTTCCACTTTCCATCTGCAATACGGTTGTTAAAATGATCTGTCAGCACGGAATCCCGCCGAAAGGCCAATTTGACTTGGTCTGCCCAATAGTTGGCTCGAAGATCCTTTTCCCGGTAATAGAAATCATTTTTTGCTTTTGCCAGATACATTTCGTAGAGATTAGCGCAGGCATTTATCGGAAACAGCACCAGCTGATCATAAGCGTCACGCTGCTTTTGGGGAAGAATATTGTAGAGTCGCATGGCGTCTATGAGTAGATCCTTATATTCACTTACTACACCTTCAAATTCGTTGTAATGATCTAGACTATACGTTTTGTGATCGAGTAACTCTGGCGTGACGCGGTGATTGTACTTTGTATACAAGTCCAACAGCCGGGCAATTTCCTGGGCGTGAGTCGAGCCAAACTGCTGCTCTGCCCAGTCTTTGGTATACGAAAATAGATTTGCCGCGTTAAACCGGTCGGGATCCCAGGCCATATCCAAGAAGAAGGAGATCGGGAATTCCATAGGCTTCAGATCGCCGACATTTACGACCCATATACGGTCGACGCCGTGCCGATAAGTTAAGTTCATCTGTTCCCATACACGCTGAATTTGACTGACGTTAAGCCACTTTGAGTTGCGCGGCGCGCCGACATAGTCGAAATGATAATACATACCGTACCCACCTTTTCGGGGTTTAGCATCCAGCGCGGGCAGCTTACGGACATTTCCCCAATTATCGTCGCAAAATAATAACGTGACGTCATCGGGCACCCGCATTCCTTTATCATAGTAATCCTGCACCTCTTTATAAAGCGCCCATACCTGAGGTGTTTGATCAATTTCTTTGCCGGTCACCTCAGCAATAATTTTCCTCTGGTCTTTGACGATCTTTTCCAGGAGTCCCACATTTTGCTTTTCGCTCATCGGCTCATCGCCGTCGCCGCGCATAGCCAGCGTTACGATTGTCTCCCAGTTCTTTGTGCGCTCCATGCCTCCCCGCCAAAAGGACTTCAACCCCTGTTCATTGGTACTGTAGTCCCATGCACCCCCATTACCATGCCGCCGCCATTCTTGCTGTGCCCTAGCCATAGGCTCATGATGAGACGTACTCATAACGATACCCATCTCATCGGCTAAGATGCCGTTTGCTGGATCATCATCGTAGAACGCACTGCCCCACATTGCAGGCCATAAAAAATTGGCCTTCAGTCGTAATAGAAGCTCAAAAACTTTTTCATAAAACTGATGGTTAAAACCACCAAAGGTCGCTCTGCTCCAACCGGACAAGGCGGGAGCTTCGTCATTAAGAAATATACCGCGATAGCGGACTTTTGGCTCGCCGGATGTATAGACTCCGGGTTTGAAATAGAGGTTAGTCTGTTTTACTATCGGTACATCCGCCCAATAATACCAGGGCGATACCCCCATCTGCTTTGAGAGCTCATAAATACCGTAAATCGTACCCCTTTTATCACTCCCTGCAATTACGATGGCGGAGGCGATGCCTTCTGCAGGATCAGCAACGTGCTGGATTATAAATTTCTCCGTTTTTCCTCGTAATTCGTCGCTATTAATTTTTTTGGAATCGGCCAGCTCATCAATCCATCTGGACTCCCCTAGCGTTCCTATAATAATACGGTGGGAAGAAGTCTGGTTTTCGGTAGATACGCTAGCCCCTAACCGCCCAAAATCCTCTTGCAGGGTTTGTATCGCACGTAGCAAGCCTTTATGATCACGCCCATCAAACATTATGGGAGTGGCAATACCCTGTTTTATAACAGGTATGGTCCCGTCATTGGGCTCAGACAGTATAAAGGAGGACTGTGCGAGTTCTTGCCCGTGCACACCAAGGCACAAAAACAAGAACATAAGACTCCACGTCCATTTGTTGCTAATCATTCTTCCGACTTCTATAGGTTTATTAAAATTCAGTTTATAATGGATTCAGCGCGCGCAGATTCGTGAACTGAACCAAGGGTAAAAGTAGTAGTAATGCACGCAGCGGGATGATACAAATGTTTTTTAAAGGGGTAAAAATGTCTAAACGATGTGCGGCAGTACCGATAAACAGCTGTTTTTCTCATTTACATCCGCAGTCTCCGATTAGGTTAAGTGAAACAGCCATATCTAGTTAACAAAAACAGGCTACTAATTTGCTGTTATATCATTTAGTTTTTACAAAGCGCATTTATAATAATTCCAATTTAAAAGGAGAGTTTTTTTGGATGGAATAATATCCATGGGGGCGACGATCTTGTTATTTTAAAACCAGTATAGTTTACAATTAAACCGATAGTCCTATGCGTCAATAAAACTTTATGTCCCACGATTAGCGATATCAGAAATAGTTCGTAGGTAATATATGGATACATCCCTAATTATGCGCCTAGCACTCGTCTGCACTTCGGCAGCATTAGTTTCTTAAATTAGTTTAGGCAGATGGACACATTTATATGTTTAATTGACTGGCCAAGTCCAGAAGTAATTCGTCAATAAATCCTATCACAAAGTTAGACCCCTGACATCCATGTTCCGGCTGGCCGGTCTTAGCTTCCAATTTATAAAATAAAGTTAGTCCGCTTTATTTATATGGTAAACAAAATCCGGAATAGAAAAACACGTCTAGGAAACATCCTTTTTTTCTATTACCCCTAAAAACGAAACGATAATGCATTTATACAGAATCTATTATAAAAAATAGTCTATTCGACAAACAAAACAATATTTCAAATGTTACTGGAAACAGTTACTCATTTTAAAAGGAAATATATTACCATTATTACAGCTTAACAACATGACGATCTTTTAACCACAGCTATTTGGATTTCGCCTCTTAAACATGTAAATAAAGGCCTATTCATCCAGGAATTAGGAGATTCCGACGCTCAATTTACCAAGACAGTCAGGTTATAACACCGATTTTTTCACCT
>NZ_JABMCQ010000223.1 GCF_013179575.1 Sphingobacterium shayense
GATTTTACTATTATGGACGGTCTGGGGAATACGGATTGGGTAGATCAAATGTTGGTGAATAATGCAAATACGGAGAACTATAATGTCGGTCTAACGGGCGGATCTGACAAGTCTATCTATGCTTTGAGTCTAAACTATATAGGACAGGAGGGACTTGTTGGCGGAAAAACTGTTTCGAATTATGAGCGTTATGGATTTCGCAGTAATGCTGAGTATAAAGCATTTAATGGCGTGCTTAAAATCGGTCAGCATTTAAATTTTAATTATATAAGAAATCGTGGGATAGCTGTGGGGAATCAATATAACAACACGTTGCGTCGTGCATTCAGTACATCCCCACTTACACCGGTGTTTGGGGACAATGTCTATAGAAATGGCTTTTATGATTCCTCTAATTCGGCGTGGTATAATGGCGATGGAAATCCTTATGGATCAATGATGGTGAATTCTAACAACATAAATGATGGACAAAAGTTAATGGCCGATGTTTATGCGGAGTTAGAACCCATGAAAGGATTAAAATTGCGATCAATGCTTGGTTTTAACTACAATGCTTCAGATTATAGAAGTTATACTCCAAAATTTAAGTTTTCGATCTACGACTTTAATGAAGATCACACCACGGCATTACAAAGTATGAACAAAGGTCATACCTTGACATGGATCAATACGGCGGGGTATGATTTTAACTTGAACGAAGTTCATCAATTCTCATCAATGGTTGGGATGGAAGCAATTCGCTCTCAAGGTACTTATCTCTCCGCAAGCAATTGGAATGTATTGTCGCAATTTGACGATTTTGACCATGCATATATTGATAATACAACTGGTAGAGCTTATGTAAACGAAGACGGAGTATTGGTGGAAACCCAAGATATGAATGGAGGGCCAGAAGTAAGCACAAGACGAGTTTCATACTTTGGTCGTATCGGATACAACTATAAAGAAAAATACTTGTTGAACGCTACGTTACGTGGCGATGCCTCGTCTAAATTTGCCAGCGTTAATCGCTGGGGATATTTCCCTTCCATATCGGCAGGATGGGTGATGACTGGTGAAGATTTTATGCAAGAGAGCCAAACTTGGTTAAATTTTTTCAAATGGAGAGTTTCGTGGGGCCAGGTAGGTAATCAAGATATTGAGGACTTCCAATTTGCCGCTCCAATAAATACGTCGACCGGTGTGACGGCGGATAATCCAGCGGCTTTTTATTCTTTCGGTACCACCGGCCTAAATTACGCAGGCGCATACCCCAGTCGTTTTTCAAACCCCTATATCACTTGGGAAACTTCTGAGCAACTTAATGTTGGATTTGACGCCCGTTTGCTAAGTAACAAACTTGATGTCGTTGCTGATTATTATATCAAGACAACGAAAGATTGGCTGGTGCAAGCTCCCGTGTTAGCGACTGCTGGAACGGCGGCACCTTTTATTAACGGGGGAAATGTCAAAAATACGGGTTTTGAATTAGCTGTGAATTGGTCAGATTATATTGGCGAGATAAAATACAGTGTCGGAGCTAACGGGGCTTATAACAAAAATGTCGTAGGGAACATACCCACAGAAGATGGTATTATTCATGGGGCAACTGCAATGCTTTATGATAATTCTGAGGAGTTCTATCGGGCAGAAAATGGACATCCAATTGGCTATTTTTGGGGATACGAAACTGCCGGCCTTTTTCAAAGTGAATCGGAGATTGATCGCTGGCGAGAGAAAGGAAATGGTATTCTTCAGCCGAGTGTCTTGCCAGGCGATGTGAAGTATATTGATCAAAATCTTGACGGCGTTATTAACGCTCAAGATAAGGTTGATCTGGGCGTAGGTTTGGCCAATATGAATTATGGATTTAATCTCGGTTTGAATTACAAAAATTTTGATTTTTCCCTCCAAGCATATGGTGTAACGGGGAATAAAATAGTCCAGTCGTATCGGAATCATGCTAATAAACAAGCAAATTATACTACACGTGTCTTAGACCGTTGGACAGGCGAAGGAACTTCGAACACTATTCCTCGTGTTACCGAGACCAACGTAAATTGGCAGTTTTCTGATTTGTATCTCCAAGATGGTGATTTCCTAAGGATTAGTAACATCACTTTAGGTTACGATTTTGCGAAGTTGATCAATTGGAAGTACGCAAACCAAGTGCGTTTGTATGTACAAGGTCAGAACCTGTTCACCTTCACCAAATATGACGGTATGGATCCGGAAATTGGATATGGCACTGAAGGGTGGGTTTCTGGGGTAGACCTCGGATACTATCCGCGTCCTAAGAGTGTGTTGTTTGGTGTGAATGTTAAATTTTAATTAATAGGGTTATGAAAAGAAATTATATATATAGTTGTTTGTTAGCGACGGCTCTTACTACAGCATCCTGTTCGTCTAGTTTTTTAGATGTCGAACCAGTGACTGATGTTCTTGAAAATAACTTTTATAAAGACGTTGCGGATGCTGAGATGGCACTAGTGGGATGCTATGATGGCTATCAGCGTACGGTATCGAATGGGAGTTTGTCATTTAATGTGGCATCAGACGTTTTGTCTGACCAAGTTTTTGGAGCTACGGGAAATACAGACAGCAGAGCTTATCAGGTTTTAGATCGTTTTAGTCAAGCAGAGGCTCCGTCTGAGAACAATCTTTTCGATGGAACTTGGAAAGATTATTATGCAGCAATATATCGTTGTAATGTATTGTTAACAAAACTCGACGAAACAGATTTTTCTACGGATCCTGAAGCAAGAATAAGAATAGAAGGCGAGACAAAGTTTTTGCGAGCTCTGCTGTATTTCGATCTTGTACGCCTTTTCGAAAATATACCTCTTTTGGTAGAACCGTCAACAGAAAATATCCCGCAGGCAAATCCAAAAGAAACCTATGATTTAATCGTCTCTGATTTAGAATTTGCGGCTGAAAGTATTCCAGTTACCGCATATCCAAAGGCTAAAGCATCTGCCAATGACGGACGAGCAACAACTTATGCCGCAAAATCATTACTTGCAAGGGTTTATCTTTTCTATTCGGGCTATTATCATAAAGATGATCTGGCCGTTTCCAAAGCAGAAGTGTTGGCTGGTTTAGAAGATGTGATTAATAGTGGAGAATTTTCTTTAGTTGACGATTTCTTATCATTATGGCCAGCATCAAGTTACATTCCTGTTAATGAAGATAATACGCTCGATAGGTCAAGGTATGCTGGCGAAGGAAATCGAGAAGTGGTGTTCGCGCAGAAGTTTACCAGTACGCAAGACTATAATGGGAATAATGATGGAAATCGCTGGTTGGTGATGTTAGGCTTACGGGGAGTCAATGCCTCTCCGTATGGACAAGGGTGGGGAGCAGGTACGGTTAGTAAAAATTTTGTAACCCAGTTTGCCAAAAATGACACCCGTAAAGGGGCTTCAATAATTGATATAGAGGCAGAGGGGATCGTCGGGTTTGATCTGAGTGATCAACGAGAATATACAGGCTTTGCGATAAAGAAATATACACCGACCTCGTTACCTGATGGTACTTCGAATACCGGAGGTCAGAAAGATTTTCAGATATCGCAAGATCAAGACTTTTTTGTAATTCGGTTCGCTGATGTCCTATTAATGGCGGCTGAGTTAGGAAGTGGAAATGCTCAAAACTATTTCGATCGAGTACGGAAGCGTGCTTATAAAGATAGTTTTTCCTCTTTAGCTGCGACAAAAATTAATATTTTAAATGAACGCAAGTTTGAGTTTGCATTTGAAGGTATTAGGTATTGGGATTTACTTCGTCAAGGATTGGAATCTGCAGCCACAAGTTTAGCCTTTTCAGAGAGTGTCCTTAGTGGTTCCGCAGAGGATAAAGTGGTTATAACCCGTGAAAACTTTTTGTCTACGCGTGGATTTATGCAAATACCAAATAATCAGATTACACTGTCAGACGGTGTTCTGATACAGAATGATGGTTGGAAATAATTCGAAAACGGAAATTATGAAAAAAATTATAACCTGGTGCGGTTTTTTGTTTATTGCCGCTAATATTATGGGGTCGTGTACTCCTGATGAATACACCTTGGGTGAGGTTGATGTAACTACGACGGATCTCATTGAAGGGTCTGCATTCAAAATTGAGCATGATCCATCAAATCCCAATATTGTTAATTTAAGAAGTTTAATGGGGCCACAATATACAGCCTTATGGGAACACCCACAAGGGAGGAGTCAACAACAATCTTTGTCTCTTCGCATTCCTTTTGCGGGAGAGTATACCGTCAAATTCGGCGTGCAAACACGCGGTGGAATCATTTATGGCGAACCTACGACGTTCACGGTAGCTGAATTTTACCCTGCATTTATAGATAATGAATTATGGACGCTGTTGTCGGGGGGGGTGGGTAATGAGAAGACATGGGTACTTGACTTAGATGCAACTGGAACAAGTCGCTTTTTTACAGGTCCCCTGTTTTTTTACGGGACAGATGATAGTTGGGAGACAGTAACTGACGGAAAAAATGTTGAAGGTGATGTGTGGAATTGGTCTCCTGATTACAAGGGGAACAGCTGGATTATGAGTGCAGGAGATTACGGGACAATGGTTTTCTCATTAAAGGGTGATGCGAATGTGACCGTTTCTCATAAACAGGTGCCTGGTCGCGGTGTAGAAAAGGGGACCTACATGCTTGATACTGATAATTATACGATGCGACTGAATGATGCGACTCCGCTACATGATAAGGGCAGAGAGGGGCATGTGGTTGATTGGGGGGCTGTTAAAATAATGTCACTGACCGAGAATAGCATGCAACTTGGCGTTCTCCGCGATGAAGCACTTTCAGGAGAAGGCCCCGCTTTGTTAGTATATAATTATATCACTAAAGAGTATTACGATAGGCTAGTTGCTGAAGATTAGTTGTAAGGTATAGAATCTTGGTGACATTGTATGGTCTCTGTTCTTATCATCCTTATTACTAAAATTGTTTTCTA
>NZ_JABMCQ010000224.1 GCF_013179575.1 Sphingobacterium shayense
TGCTATTATTAATGAACCAATGGTCGCTGCCCAAAATTTGCGTGAGTCTGTTCTTTTGTATTTTAAGAATTGTGTGAATGCTGTTAATAGCATAACAACGACCGCAAACGCACCCTGCCATTTATTATAATGTGGGATGGGATCGATTGGCGGTGCTACCTTCGTACCAAACAATGCATTAAAGACGGGGATTGACGTTGTAGCAATCATCTGAATACATGCAACGGTAAGCACGAGACCTCCGATGAACATCCAAAACTCGCGTGAATAGATATCTTCTTCCTTTTTCGAAGAGGGAAGCTGCTTGTTCCGCCAAACCAGTAAAGCAACCATAATTACCAGAAAAGCAATATTAAAGATGATAAGCTGTCCTGACATCCCTAAGCTCGTAAACGAGTGGACAGAGGTTTCTCCTAGGATACCACTACGGGTTAAGTATGATGCATAAATTACCAACACAAAGCTGATTAGGGCAAGGAAAGTTGCGGTAAAATAACCGTGACCTGAATTACGATACGCAATCATCACATGGACTGCTGCAATAAGAGTAAACCAAGGAATGATAGAAACGTTTTCCACTGGATCCCACGCCCAGAATCCGCCGAAGTTCAGTGCTTCGTAAGCCCAAAATGATCCCATAATAATACCTGCGCCAAGGATCATTACAGCAAACAGTGCCCAAGGTAATCCGGGTGTCAACCATTCTTTAAACCGCCCCGTCCATAGACCGGCTGCGGCATACGCAAAAGGGACAATCATCGACGCAAAACCTAGGAAAAGTGTCGGCGGGTGAATCACCATCCAGTAGTTTTGAAGAAGAGGGTTAAGTCCATTGCCATCTCTAATCATCGACAGGTAATTGGCGTTTTTTAGAAAAGGATAGTCTAAAGCGTCACGAAATAATATAAAAGGCGAGCTTCCGAGACGGGAGCCAAAAATTTCTACACCGACAAGCATCGAGCCTAGAAACACCTGACAGAGCATAACGAACGTCATTACCGGAGCTTCCCAGCTTTTTGCTCTAAACAGGAGGATAGCACCTAACACAACTTGCCAAAAGGTCCACAACCAGAAACTACCTTCCTGACCCTCCCAAAATGACGAAATGATATAGTGTGTAGGCAGCGATCGAGAGGAATGCGCATAGACATAATGATATTCGAATAGGTGGTTATATATGATATAAAATAGGACAGCACCAATCGACACGACAGAAATAGCGTTTATCCAAAAGCCAATACGTCCCAATTTCTTCCATGATTTAACCTCTGGTTCCTTTGTCGCAAAGAAATAACTGACTAACGAAAAAATTGCAGCACCGAAAGCGAGAACGACAAAAAACTGTCCTATTTTTCCGGGTAAAAGTTGTTCACCAACGTAATTTACGTCCATTATTTGAATTGATATTAATAGTTTGAAGATCGGAAATAAATATAGTAATGATTCATTCCCAAATTAGAGGGCCACTGACGCCGTCGATTCTGTTATTTCTATCTGATCTTGATTGTATTTAGAAGGGCATTTCATCAGAATTTTACTTGCATGAAATACTTTTCCTTCCATTTTTCCAGTTAACACGATCTGCTCGGAACGTTCGATGTCTTGTGGTTTTGAGCCACGAAACACAACCTGGCATTCCGTACTGTCGTTATCGTACATATAGAATGAAAAATGGTTGGCATCCGTAACAGGATCGTAATGTAGAGCTTTCTCTTTATTTAGCACGCCTACGACATACAACTCGGTGTTTTTTTCTTTGGCTTCTGTAAATGTAGAATATGTACTCGAATCAGTGTAAATAACTAAGATCATCGCAATGGCAATTGCAATAATAGCAATTAAGATAATTGAGCTTTTCTTCATAGTTTATTAAACATAAATAATATACAAAACTACGAAATGCTTTTGCAAGCTAGTAATTTATCAAATTTTAGGCTTTATTTAGAATAATTCTATTTTATAAAAATTTTTATCATTAACGATCTGATAATTATTGTTATAGATATCCTTCGTTTGTGATTAGCAATTACGTTTAACACTAATATTACACTTCTTGAGCAATGTCCTCGCTGGGCTCGTCGAATTTCTCTTTCGAGAATCGTGTAACAAGCATTGCTGCGACAGTGTCTCCCGTAGCATTTAAAATCGTTGCTAAAGGATCTACGAGTGTCCCGATAATCATGACCGCAGGAATTGCTTCCGCAGGGAGTCCGTACACTGAAATCATTAGCATTTCACCTATATAGCCTCCATTTGGGATACCTCCCGCGACAATCGTTACCAATACAGTAATTCCAAGGGCGGTAATAAGGGTGTCCCAAGCGAAGAAATTCCATCCTAACAAGGAGAATGCTACGTAAATCTTAAGGATAGAGGATATCGCGGATCCATTTTTATAAAGAGTATTTCCTAGCGGAATTACGACGTTTGCGACGGGTCCAGGAATTCCGATTTTCTTTGCCGCTGCTAAATTCGGAGGCATAGTCGCTAGACTACTACAAGTGCTTAATGCGGTTAAGGAAGGGATGATATTGTTTTTCCAATACAATTTGGGTCCTTGTCTTCCTTTAGCAACATAAGCGTATAAGGTGTAGAATAAAAAGAAGAATATTGTCCCAAAGATATAATACAATGCCATTGGCTTGGCATAAAAACCAAAGAGCTGAGGGCCCAAAGTTTTAACCTGAAATGCGAAATAAGCACCTAATCCAACCGGCGCAATAGTCATGATGATGATAAGTAATTGTTTCATTACTTCGTTACCTGAGCGAACGAAAGCGACAAATGCTGCGGCACTATCTCCTGCTTTGCGCGAGGCTATCCCTACCAAGAAGGAAAATATAACAAACGCTAAAATATTCTGTCTATTTAATAGAAGGCTAAACTCGCTCACAGTAAGGAAATTAACCATTTTATCTCCCCAGTTGCTCGTATCGTTCTCTAAAGGGTTATCCACAATCGACGTTGGATCTATATTTGAATTTACAGGGAAGAAATATAATGCCAAAATCGTCATAGCAGCTGCTATAATGAGGGTTGTCAGAAATACCGTTGCCATGATTCCGATTATTTTCCCCAATTTGTTCTCGCTCTCTATATTTGCAACCGAGGAAGATATAGCAAAAAATAACAAGGGGATGATCGACACAAAAAGTAAATTGAGGAAGATATCTCCTAGTGGTTTGATGTATGTAACCAAGTCTGGAAACCAAAGCCCAATAATACTCCCCAGGATAATGCCTAGTAGCAAGAGTAGTATACTTCCGTAGTTTTCAAGGATAGTGCGCATATTGGAAAGCTAAAATAATAGTTTTTTATGGTAGTTTTGTGAGAAAATATCGGCTGTATGGAATTTGTTGTAACAGGAGACGGCTCTAAAACGTTATATAACTCAGAAATCGGGGAGCATTATCACTCAAAACATGGTGCATTGCAAGAAAGTGAGCATGTTTTTTTGAAATCGGGGCTTCAATTTTTATTAGATAAAGAGAATGTAAATAGCGTAAAAATTTTAGAGATCGGATTTGGAACAGGATTGAATTTTCTCGTTACTGCAAATTATACTGGTAAACGACTTATAATGTTAGATTATTGTGGGATTGAAGCCTATCCTTTAACCACTGCTGTCATTAGTCAAACAGGGTATGAAAAATTTATTGATCCAGAGCTTTGGAGAACATTTATAAACAAATACCAAGATATCTTAAAACAGCCGTTCCAGATTACACCCAGGATCAATCTAAAAGTCGTACACAGCAAAGTGATGGACTTTGATTTTGACAAGAAATTTGATGTAGTATACTTTGACGCATTTGCCGCTATTCATCAGCCAGAAATGTGGTCAGAAGAAACGCTTGCCCACGTCTGTTCTTTTTTACGTCCGGGTGGTGTTTTTGTTACCTATGCAATTACGGGGAATCTCAAGCGATCAATGAGAAATCTCGGATTTTCCATAGAAAAGGTCCCAGGTGCTCCTGGGAAAAGGGAGATGCTTCGAGCTATAAAATTGTGACAATCATGGTTATAATTGACGAAATTAGAAATCGAGATATAAAAAAACAGTAGTAAGATTCCCCTTACTACTGCTTGATAATTACGTTTGTTTATCTAAATTACTGTGTTTGGTATTTCCTGGTCAGAAATATCCTCCCTCGCATTTTAAATAAAACGGAATAATATAAGATTAGTGACCTGAATTGCCATCAACTCCATGGGCGTGGCCATGAGCAAGTTCTTCTTCTGTTGCAGGACGTACATTTAAAACCTCTACATCAAAATTTAATGTTTTACCAGCCATAGGATGGTTAAGGTCAGCTACAACAGCTTCAGGAGTTACTTCAACGACAACAGCTTGAAATTGATTTCCTTGGTTATCTTGAAGAGGTAATACTTCTCCTACAGGAGGAAGGCCAGTTTCTTTAAACATATCTGCGGGTAACTGGGCCACTGCACGCTCGTCTTTCTCACCGTAAGCATCTTCTGGGGTAAGGGTAAATGATGTCTTATCACCTTGGTTTAATGAAGAAATGTTTTCTTCAAATTTAGGTAACATCATACCTACACCATATAGAAATGTTAATGGATTCTCCGCTGTAGTTTCTTCTACAAATGTTTTCTCTCCGTTTTCTTCAATCATGTGAAGCGTGTAATTTAACGCAACTACGTTGTTGGTTTCTATCGCCATTTTAATTTATTTATTTGGGACTTAATCCCTGTTATCATTCAATAATTGCAGAATACCCGATACTGATTTTTGGGGTAAGCTACAAGTTTTGTTTCGACAAAGGTATGCTTTTGATTCCAAACCTCCTTTATCCTTTAACAATGGTAAGTTACTTTTTGTTCCCCCTAATACTGTTTTATTTGGGATATAGTGTTTGTCCAGTTCTTTCCGCCAGCTTAAATTGTCCTTTCCGACCAATGCGATCTGGTTGTTGCC
>NZ_JABMCQ010000225.1 GCF_013179575.1 Sphingobacterium shayense
GGCATCTAACTATGATGCTAAAAGTAGGTCACAATCTGACAAAGGATGGTAATAACAAACCATCCCAATTAGTTGAGGTGTCTTTTTTCCATTTATCAGGTGCCACAACAATTTTATTTTTTCGCTCGTTAAGCCACGCCCCCCACCAGCTAAAGGTGCTGTTTGAGATAATAATGTGATTACACAGGCTAATCAGGTGCATATCTCTAAAACTGTTGTCGCCACGATTCCAATCTACATAAATAGCATCTAAATGGTTAAAGTTTTGTCGGCACCATTCAAGGTCGTCGGAAAAAAATAGATAAAGTGGATTTTTTACCATATTATTCATATAACCGATGCTTCTTTCATAATACCCTGCGTCACATATATCTTTAAATAAAGGTTCAGAAAGATAATCCCCCCGTCGAACATGAATTGCAACGGTTTCTCGTTCCGTAATTAATTCTAACAATTTTTGATTTCTTGAATCAGTTATCTTTGGAAATTTTAAATGCGCTCGAAGCTGATCTTCTACAAGGTTGAGATAGCTGATATGTTGCCAATAACCCCAATAGTAACGACTTTTTTGCTCTTTAAATATTGTCGCATCAAAAGCAAACTGCTGATCTTCCTGATGATATGCGTTTTTGGTTCCCGCCAGACGGCGTGCTTTTCGCCAAATCCATTTTCTATCAGTAGTATCGTGGAGTTTTATCTCGAATATATTCGCTTCTGATAGATCCAATCCAAATATTTTTTTTAGTTCGAATCCGTTGTGGAGCGTGTATGTTTGGAAGTCAGTAAGGTCTGCTTTTACCGTGGCGAATTTCTTTTCCAGACAAAGATAAAAAGCATATTGAAATAACTGATTGCCAAGACCCCCTAAAAACTTAACTATTTTCATTGTAGAAAAATTTGTTAGTTGAAAATTGATTTGATAGACCGCTTGAACGCACGTCGTAACTGCTTTGTTTCCAAGTGTTTTCTGTTGAAATAAGGAGCGTTAAAAAGCTGATACAGGGCATCACGTTTCGTTTTATATAACACGGCTTCGTACCATAGGTCAAAAAGTATTTTTTCAAATACTTCTTTGGGATATAGTTGAAGGTTTCTATTATTTTGAATCAACAGATTGAAAAAAGCATGATAATCCGAGATACTAATACCTGTTTTCGAGGGATGTTCGATGAGCATTTCAATATATTCAGGTTTTCCACTAATATTTAATGCTTCTAATTGCAAAATTGTTATCGAACATCTATGGACCGCTTGCTTTTCAGCATGTATCTGTGAGACATTTGTATCGTGTGTCCGATATTCAACTAATGGAGTTCCTAAATTGTCGATTACGTTTTTGCGTGAAATCCTAATCATCAAATCATAGTCCTCAGCGAAAGGAAACATCCCGTAGCCTCCAACATCCCGGAAAACCTCAGTTTTCATCATGACCGATGAGTGTATAAAAGTGTTAAAGAATAACAATTTGCACATTACCAAGTCAGGACCAATTGGGACCTCTAATAGTCTCCCATTGCGCTTCGAGTCTTTGCCTAAATGATAGGCTTGTGTGCCCAATAAGGCAAGATCAGGGCGCGACAAGAACTCTTTTACCTGAACCTGCAATCTGTCTGGGAGTGCAATATCGTCACTGTCGAGGATGGCAAGAAATTTACCCTTTGCTTCTGATAAGGCAATATTTCTACTAAAGACAAGTCCTTTATTGTTTTCATTTCTGATAACCCGGATGCGCGGATCGTTAAAACGAGCAATTATATTAAATGTGTCATCGGTAGATCCATCGTCAACGATAATAAGTTCAAAGTCTGTATAAGTTTGGTTTAATACGCTTTGGATCGATTCTTCAATATATCGTCCGGCATTATATGCTGTCATAAATACAGTAACCGTAGGCCTTGTAATCATGTCAATTAATTGATGTTTAATATAAGTTTCCGGTAGTTTTCATGGAACTTAGACTCCGAAAATTTGGATTTAACTAAAGAGTAACCGTTGTTTACAAAAAGTTGTAAATCATATTCTTTGTTTGAGATTTCTTCTAGTTTAGTTAAAAATCCGTTAATAATCTCATTTTGGTCCCTATAATTAGGTACAATGAAACCAGTTTTCGTTTCGATGTTTATGTCTTCATATATTTCTCCTACGTCCGTTGTTATAGGGATGACCCCATAACTAAGCCCTTCGAGTATGACCATCGGGAAACCTTCGAAGATTGAAGTGATAAAAATGAAATGGGCTTTTTTGTAATATTTATTAAGCTCGTCGACGTCGGTAATCTTTCCGATAATTTTTAAATTATTTGGTTTTTCTTTTTCAAATATTTCAAAGTCTCCAATCATCTGAAACTCGAATGGAAGATTTTTTGCTAGAGCTTCTCTGGCTATTTGTAAGTATAATTCGGGTCTCTTTTCATAACTGTTTCTAGCAATAAAAAGCACAATCATCTTATCCGTGTATTGCTTCTTCGCTGGAGGATCTGCCGGTACATTTATACCGTTGGGGATTATTTCTATTTTCGACAATTCTTGCAGAGGGATCCCGTTTTTATGGTAAAATTCTTTGATTTTAATTTGGTGGTTTTTTCCTAGCAAAACTCTACGGTGAAGTTGTTCCGTATATGGCAGGGCGTAATTTTCAATAGATAGGGGCAGATGACTTAGATCCGTATGTAAAAGATCAATTTTGACGCAATCAGGTTTTAAGTAAGGAAAAAGATCGAAGAAAAATTCAGAATTGCTTCCGAAAAGTATTGGATTTTCTATTTTGTTAATCTTTGCTGCAACTTTTTTTGCCATTTTTTTTCGAAAACTTCTTTTCCAACCCCATCGGAGTAAATTTATAGTCGTTGCGTAGGATCGATATTCGCTCAAGAGGTCATCGTTGTCCGAGAAGTCTGTAAAAATACATACCGGATTTTTATCTGACACGCTTCTTATAATATTTAAATGAACTCTTTCGGCCCCGCCAGTCTGAAAGCGAGGAAAGAAAAAAACGATATTGGATTCGATGCTGCTTACCTTCCTCATTATATATGGATATGAGATGAGGGCACGTATCGTTTCTTTCCATTTTATAACGTTATTCATGCTTCCAAATTAATCGTTTTTTGGTAATAGCGGATCTGAAACAAAGCTATTGACATCTTTAATTAGAGGGGTATTGTGCTTAGAAGTTGGGAAAAGTATCCCCAACAACATTTTTTGTCTTGCTTTTTTTTGGCCAGATTGCACGACAGCGCGTATTGTTGTTAGTATTTTTAAGCGGAGTTTCTGCAGAGCTGTGGTATACTTATTAGAGTATGCTTTTGTTGCCATATAATATGCGTCAATCACCTGAAACGAATTTTCAATATTCAAATTCAATTTGCGCCAATATTCTATACTTAGACGGTCGTTTGGAACATAATGCTGTAATACTAATTCAGGGTAAAAATACAGCCTAAAGCCACGTAGAATTAGTCTTAAACAGTATTCTGTATCTTCAGCAACAAGAATGTTTTGCTCCGAGTGATTGACTAAAAAAGATGGGTATTTCTGATAAAACGCTAAGTAGAGATCTGTCCGGGATACCATCCCTGCACCCCAAAGGTGTTTGCGGATTGTGACGTCTCCTTTTGTTCCTTGTTCTCCAATAGCATACCTCTCGGCATTCCTTGTGAGCCATTTAGGAATAGTAGGAGTAGGCTGCTCAAATAAAGCCTCCGTCTTACTACCAATTGCGCCAATGTGTGGTTGTCTGTGAATTAACTCGAACGCAATTCTAACATAATCGGGGTGGAGTATATTATCATCATCTACGATTATGAAGTACCTATATTTTGCGATTTTAAGGGCCTCGGTTAGAGCGAAATATTTACCAGGTCTTGATTCTGACAAGCGGGTAAAGGGGATCTTCTGATTCCCTGGGTTGTTATCCCAGGCAAGACGAGCAATAGTTTCAGAATTATCTGTGGAGTTATTATCGACAAATATAATTTCCCAAGGGATCGATCCTGGAACGCGCTGTTCTGCTAGTCCTTCTATCGATTTAGGGAGTTTATGTGCTCCATTATAGGTGCATAAGACGACCGAAACTCCGGGTATTAATGTGTTTATATTTTGCGATTCTATGCCACTCAAAGTTCAAGTATAAGTTAGATAGCAAATTTGCGTTAGACAGCAACCTCGTGAAACCCAGGGGAACGATGCCACATTTTGTTCTGAACGGTTTCTCGGTAAATTAATTCGTTGGGTTTAAAGTTGGCACGAGACGATAAAGGATGAAAGATATGAAAACCAACTGCGGCCCATTTTAGTCGCTTCTTTTTTACTCCAGAATTTATGAGCCGTTCCGCAAATTCATAATCTTCCCATCCCCAGCCGGTGAATCCATTGAAGTAGCCGTTAATGCGAACGTAATCGTCCAGCCAAAAAGCAAGGTTACATCCTTTCACATTATGCGAACTGCAGGGGTCAGTTTTGAAAAGACCAGAAAGCAAAGGGAACCGGATAGCGTTAAAACGTGTCGTCATCCCGTTAGTTAGGCAGTTGAATTTCAGCCTCTTGTTTTCGAGTACATTTTTGGTTAACTCTTCGCCGATCATAGCTCTGCTACCTTGTACGAAGAAGCCTTTTTCTGCTGCAGCAATATGATCTTTGATAAAGTGTCTATGTAAAATAATATCACCATCGATTTCAATTATATAATCCGATGTACATATTTTTAATGCCTTATTTAGAATGAGCGTTTTCTGAAAACCATTATCTTCATGCCATACATGTTCTAACGGTAAGTGGTTTTTAAACGTTTCAATAAGATCTGCGGTATCCTGACGCGAACCGTCGTCTGCTATGATGATTTGCTCAGGTAGAATACTTTGTTTTGCCACGCTCAAAAGCACAAGTTCTAATGCTGCGGGCCAATTATAAGTAGAAATTATTAAACT
>NZ_JABMCQ010000226.1 GCF_013179575.1 Sphingobacterium shayense
TTAAATCCGTTGAACTTTGACGATCCAATAGAAGAATTGATTGAAGCATTGTTTTTGGAACCACGGAAGCCGATCTTGCTGGTTGATAGTAAAAGCGCACTTCAGATAATTGCAAGACTATATAAAGTTTTATGGCCTAGTCTTCGAAAGAAATTTGCGGCATGTACATTGGCGTTGTCACCTCGAACAGTCAATAATAGGCCATTTGATCTTATGTTTTCAACATCTTATATGCTCACTCGCTTTGCCGATTGGTCAGGAAGACGCATTCAAGGTGGAGAAACGACCAAAAAGTCCGCCCGGCATCGATGGACCAACAAACTGTATGATCGAATTTTTAAAAATTCAGACCCCTCTCTACACGATAGATCCATTCTTTCACTCTTTGATTTTATTTCTGCAGAAGACGAAAGTACCTTGCGATTAAACCTTCTCTGGGAAGAACTATTGGATAAGGCAAAGATCGACGCATCTCCGATAGCAATCTTAGGTTTATTAGACATTATTAACTCTCAACCCGTATTTGCCCCTGAACTGTACAAAGGAGTCGAGCCATATATTCGTCATGCCGTGGATGTTGCTCAGGTAAGGCTCGTACCGAGTGATGCATGGAAATTTTATGCAGGTCTACTTGTTAAACACAAGAAAAAATTGATGGGTAGGCAGTTATTGCTCGACGTCAAATCAGCTTGTACAGTACTCACGCGCAAGGACGCAGATGTCGCTATAGATTTTATAGTTAATTTCGACCAATTTTCGAATCGAGTTCCGTCTGTTTTATTTAGTAGTATAGGAAATGGTCTTACTGATTCTTTGCAAGATTCTGGTATTCAGGTTATAGAAGATGTTCCTCATATTGTCGGTTTGCATTTGTTGGCCACAAGCAGGGAATTTTCCAAGACATTGATGTCGCTAATAGAATCGAATCAAGATCGTATATCGGCATATATTGAAAGATCCTTAAGCGTCGAAAATGCAAAGGCGATTAGTAGAGCAAAGAACAATCTTTTAATCTACATTAACAATAAAGCTCAGAGTGCTATTGTTAGTGCACTATTCGATAATGCCTCTATTGAAATTTATGAACGGGTACTATTAAGGATTGCAGAGAACACAAATTTCGGTATTAGGGAATTCGATCGTACCATACTTGAATCCACAAAGTTACATAACAAAACGGAAGTGTTGTTAGATATTGTCTCAGCTTACAACCATCTCGGACAGGCAAATAGTTTGATGACTAAGATCTTGTTGTTTGATCTGAAACAAATACAGAAATTCATCCAAAATTCTTCATTGGAGAAACCGGTCAGAAATGATGTTCTGTGTGAAGTTATGAATCAAATGTCCATTGAACAGCTGACTATGTTAGCGCACGATAAACGGATTGCTCGTAAAATACTTTCGATTATAGCACCTCTCAAGAGTTGTGATCAAATGAGGATCGCAATATTTATACTTTTAGCCGACGTTCCTTTTCAGGAGGCTATTAATAGGTTTGTTAAATTGCCGCAAACAGTCATAAGTAAGTTACAGGCCGAGGAATTTAAAACTTTGGTAGAAAAGTTAATTAGTAATTTTGATCCGATTATTGCGGAAATATTTTTAAAGAAAATTAGTCCTGATCAAGCAGATTACATTATCCAAATTATTTTCAACCCACAGAATCAGCTGTCAAATGTTGAAATTATCTTTACAACGGTATTGAACATTTCCTCACTTTGGAAAAAACTAATCGTTAAATATATCGATGTCATTAGTGAAGTATTAGCCAATTCGTTAAACAAAAATATTGACATTGAACTTTCAAATGATTGGGCCGAAACATTGAGACTGTCTAGTGATTACGGAAGCAAGCAAAAAGCCGCATTCCATGTATTAAGGTATGTTTATCAGAATCAAATAGTGGATCCTTCTAAACTGCTCATTTCTGCATTTCCAATTGTTTATGATTCGTTTTTAACCGGACGCAATTTTTTTCAGGTCGTTGCATATCTGGCTTTCCCCGACTGGGACAAATGCAAAACTCTTCGCTATGATCTCGTAGCACGCTATTTAGATTCTACTTGGCCGCCTTTAGGCATATTTCAGATTGCTAAAAAGAGCGGAATACTCAAGGAAATTATCTATATTTTAAGTAACTCAAAAAAGGGAATAAAATTTTTAGAACGAGCGTACCAGATAGCTATTACAGAATCTGGTTTACTGGACAAAACCACGATAAAGCGAATTAAAAAGCACGTCGTAAAGAAGTAAAGCATGTAGAATATTATCACAAAGTACATGGTTGGTAATGTTTTGTTTCCTTCATTAAATATGAAATCTTATTCCAAGATGTTAGGAGTTCATGTTACAGTCTCCACATACGTGCTATTATATTGTCGATTAAAGCTGGAATACTATTACTATTTTTTAAAAGAATTTGGGGTAATATGCTTATTCTAAGCATAAAATATTGAAGTAAATTATTCGTGTTTTGGTAGACTTCCCTGTTTTAACTTCTGCTAACCAATCTTTAATTAGAACTGCTTGCGAAGAATTCAGTAATCTTATGATGTGCTTTGAAACCAAGTATTGAGGTCGTAAATCACTGTCAGCTACAGTCCCGCACGGAACTACCATGATCATCAATTGGTTCTGTGCTAACAAAATCTAGTAACTTACATCTGGATCATATCTAGTTTCATCCAAATTATTTCGAGAATTTTCTCGAATTGATGCTTCGCTTTCATGCAGGTTTTTGTCCGAGATAATGCTTTTGGTGACCAGCTCGTTGTAGTTTTTACTAAATCCTTCTGTTTGGCCCAGTATACTACCATGAATATTTTCTAATCCTCGATATGCGATATTAACCGTATGTCCATCACGTTCGGCTGTCAACATCAATCTTTTGCTATTGGATAGGATGCCTTTAGACTCCGTTGCGCTGTACTGGATATCTATTCCATTTTCTAGGTGCACTACTTTTCCATTTCGGAAATCATCTTTTTGATAGGCAGAAAGTAAAAAGCCGTTAACCATCAAAGGGACCTCTACTTTACTGGGATCTAAAGTAACGAATTCTTTTACGTGTGGATCGTATGCGATCAGCACGCGTTTGGTTTTCTTATCGGTAATAACAGCGTCGATCGCGATCACGTTTTGCTCTCCTGAAATAAGCTGCTGAGTTTGTTTTTCGCTCAATAAGGGGTGTAGCTGGGGCCCTTTATAGATCGGATGAAGCTGCAATATGACTTCTCCCGAGGACTTACGAAGCACAGAAAGTTTGACGTTTAAGTGCCGAAATTTAAGGCCACCGAGTTCAATATCCGTAAGATCGAGCATATCGGTACGCCGACCGGCGTATAGCGCGTCTACGTTATCGGCAGATAACGCTATACCTCCATTAGCGTAGAGACCCAATTTTTCTAAATCTCGAACGGGTAGTTCTCTTGGATTGTTTTGCTTTTTCATAATAAAAAAAATTAGAAGATTATGGTTGTTGTAATCCAGTACGCTTATCGGCTTATATCAGGCTGAAAATCGTTGTCATGAGATTCTGTGCGCGCGTTTGCCGTGCTGGATGATGACTGCTCCTGTGCTGTTTGGTTTCTGCCTGCCTCCAGTAAAGTTTGATAAAACGGATCCTGACGGCTGACGGAGATCTCCATGCCACTTGCGAGTTCTTCCAGTCGAATCCGGCCCCGCTTAAGTACACCCGTCATTTTATAGGTCGACCCATTGACAGTGACTTCCTGACCCATAGTCAAATCGTCTGCTGGAAGGAGTGCACGCGGATTCATCGTAACAATTTTGGCTTCGGGCCTTGACGCCGCTATATTCCGACTGTATAGCCGCTCGTAATCCATCACGTAATCGTAGATACGCTCGGCATCTGCGGTAGCGGCCAGTATCTCGGTGGGTGTATCTCGCAGCGTCTTTATCCAGGCATTTACGTAGGCAGTGTGCTGTCCGGGATCGTGACCTATCTTTAGCTCGTGACCGATCAGTAGCGAAGCGATCTCGGCGCGGAGTTCCTCTCGAGCGTACTCCCGAGTACCTATCCTGTTCATAATACGGCGATCTAGTCTCGCGGCATGTCCCGTCCAGTGACCGAGTTCGTGCAGGGCCGTGGCATAATATCGGTCCGGTGAAGAAAATTGGCTGGTGAGCGGGAGCGTTATTTCATCGGCGATGGGATTGTAGTAGGCTTTATTACCCTGGACATGTTGGATTTTTGCGCCTGTTGCGCGCACGAGCCGTTCTGCTCTTTCGATCGGTGTCCAAGCGTGCTCCGCTTGGCGCTCATTTTCAAGAGGCGGCATCCCATTTACCTGCCGGGCGTTAAACACCCAGGCCGTTTTTATAATGGGGTGCTCTAGGGGAACGGTGTATCCTTCGGGCTTTCCCTGCTCGTTTAGCACCTTGTTTCCGGCTTCATCCAGTACAGGCACAAATTCATTGGTTTTACGAAATTGTATGGCTACAGCCTTTTCTCCCTTTCGTACCTGCCAACCTTTACTTTCGGCCTGTTTGTAGGTTACCCAGCGCGGATCCCCGTGATCCGATAACAGGAGTGATAATATGTTAATCCCTTTATAGCGGTTACCTGTCACCGCGTTATAAGGAAGCGCCAGGTAAGCGGGCGCAGTTTCCCAGGGCAGCTGCCATGGAGCGGTGCCCTGTTCCAGCTTTTTGATCAGCTGGTTAGCGATATTTTCATGGAGCTTGTTGGTAGGGTATGAACCGATCTGTTTCATTGGAAATGTGTTTTTGTTAGAAAATTTACTTTTTAGGTAATGCGGTTAGCCGGGCATGAAGGCTATTCATGAAGCGAATAGGACACAGGTATTTTCCTTTATGTTTTATCGAAAGGTGCAGATGCTCTCCTGTAACG
>NZ_JABMCQ010000227.1 GCF_013179575.1 Sphingobacterium shayense
AACCACTTCTTCTAATTCCTCTGAATTTTCTTTGAGTAAGATTTCAATAACGCTGATGTTCTTTAATGGGAATTCCAATGTATCAATATGGTCGTTAAAACCGATATAGCTGAAATGTATTTCCTGTATCCCGTCAGGAATATTTTCTATTATGATGAGACCTTTTTCGTTTGATGTAGCGGCAAGCGAGGTTCCTTTTATAGATGCTGTCACTCCAATCAAAAGATTTTTGTTTTCACTGTCTTTAACAACAGCATTTAAAGTGTTTTGCGCGAAAACACAGAGATTTAGTGTCATAAAAAATGACATAAAGAGTATTTTTTTCATTGTCTGAAAAATTATTAATGTTTGAAAAATAAGAATTGACGGTTTGTAGCACCGTAATCTGTTATTGTGCCGAAGACACTAAAAACATTAATTAATTTTAGGGGGTTGCCAAATGGAAGAGAGGAAGTCTGAAACAGCTGACGCTGTTATTACACCTAATTTCTTTTTAGGTTGTTGGACATAATTGGTTGTTAAAGCATAAAAGGAAGTAATTACAAATCCAGTACAGGTATTGCATTTAGAAAAAGGAGAGCAACATTCCATACCGCAATCGTCGCTATCTTGTTCTTGACTATTTGTTGTTTGATGTATGACGTCAAAGCATTTATCTTCCATAAAGCCTGGCAAAGTCGATAAGACCAAGACCATTAATGCTAATATGAATGATAAATGCTTCATTTTACAAATATATTAAAAACTACGTTACACCTTCTCCCGAGGGAGTAAATTAAAATTACTCCCTATTTTTCATAAATTGACTTGTCCATTAAAATTTCATGCGTTGTATGCGTACAGCGTTTAAAATTGCCAATAATGCAACACCCACATCAGCGAAAACGGCTTCCCACATTGTAGCCAAACCACCTGCTCCCAGAACTAGTACAATTCCTTTTACCGCAAATGCCAACGTAATATTCTGCCAAACAATTTTCTTAGTTTGCTTACCGATTTTGATTGCCATCGGTATTTTGCTCGGTTTATCATCCTGAATAACTACATCGGCTGTTTCAATAGTAGCATCGCTACCCAAACCGCCCATTGCAATACCAACATCGCTCAAAGCTACTACTGGTGCATCGTTCACTCCATCACCTACAAATGCTACAGTTTCACTTTTGGCTTTGATTTCTTTTACTTTATTTACTTTATCTTCAGGTAGTAAATCGCCGAAGGCATTATTAATTCCTAATTTATCGGCAACAAATTTTACTACGGTGCTTTTATCTCCGCTCAACATTGTGGTTTTTACTCCTAATGCTTTTAACTTGTCAATAGTTAGTTGTGCATCTTCCTTTATACTGTCGGCAATGGTAATGTAACCTACAAATTTTCCATTGTAAGCAATGGCAATTAAAGTGTAAACAATTGTGGTTGGGTCTAAATCATAATTGATATTGAATTTATCCATCAACTTAAAATTTCCTACTAATAATTCTTCTCCATTTACATTAGCTATCAAACCATGACCTGCAATTTCTTCTGTATTTTCTAACTTTATCGAGCTATCAATTTCACCTACATATTGATGTATAGCGGTAGCAACTGGATGTGTACTTTGGCTCTCTAAAGCATTTACCATTTTCAGGATTTCGTTTTTATCAAATTCAGATTTTAATACAACTTCTTGTACTTTAAAAACACCCTCCGTCATTGTGCCTGTCTTATCCATTACAACGTTTTGGATATTGGCAAGTGCATCTAAAAAATTACTTCCTTTGAATAAAATCCCATTTTTTGAAGCAGCACCAATTCCGCCAAAATAACCCAAAGGAATACTAATGACCAAGGCGCAAGGACAAGAAATAACCAAAAACACCAATGCTCTGTACAACCATTGACTAAATACGTAATCGCCTACAAAAAAATAAGGAACTATAGTAATTAGCACAGCCAACAACACAACAATCGGTGTGTAGATTTTTGCAAATTTGCGGATGAATAATTCTGTTGGTGCTTTTTGTGCGGTGGCATTTTGTACCAATTCTAAAATTTTGCTTAGCTTGCTATCAGTATAAGCCGTTGTTACTTTTACCTGTGCAACGGTGTTTAGATTTATCATTCCTGCCAATACGGTTTCGCCTTTGGTTTTGGTATCCGGCTTGCTTTCTCCTGTAAGTGCAGCGGTGTTGAATGATGCAGTTTCGGATAATAATTCGCCATCTAAGCCTAATTTTTCTCCGGGTTTTAATTGGATAATATTGCCAATGTTTACACTTTCTGCCTTTACTGTTTTTGCTTGATTGTTTTCTAAAACAGTTACTTCATCGGGACGTTGGTCGAGCAAGGTTTTAATATTTGCCTTAGCTCTTGTTACTGCCAATGTTTGGAATACTTCGCCAACGGCATAAAACAACATTACGGCAACACCCTCCGGATATTCGCCAATGGCAAAAGCTCCGATGGTGGCAATGCTCATCAATAAAAATTCTGAAAACACATCGCCTTTTCTGATGCTTTCAAATGCTTCTTTAATTACGGGTAATCCAACAGGTGCATACGCTACCACATACCAAACAATTCTTATCCAATCAGTAAACCAAGATTGAGAAAGCCAATTATCGAAAGTAATGGCAATCATCAATAATACAAAACTGATGATAGCAGGTAAGAACATTTGAAAGGTAGATTTATCGGTACTTCCGTGGTTATGACCGTCATCATCGGTGTGTTCGGGGGTATGTCCATCGTCGACGTGATGTTTTTCCAAAAGCTTTTTAGCATCGGCATCGGTATATATTTTTTCTTCTTGAGGTGTACAACAAAGCTGTTTACCTTGTTGATCGTACTTATGTTTGTGTTCCATTATAGTAATCTTTTAGTAGTTTGTTTATAGGATAAATATTCTTGTCCGTGTTGTTTCTCTAAAAATTCTTCTTCCAATCTTATCTGAATTTGGATAACGATATAAGTGGATAGCATCACGAAAAATGTAAGCGCATTGGGCAGTATGAAAAATATTCCTGTAACGCTGATTGTCATTCCTAAAAAAATCGGATTTCTGCTATAAGAGAATAAGCCTTTTGTTATTAATTCGGTTTTAATATTTTCGTCTATACCAATACGCCAACTGTTGCTCATTTGATATTGAGCAAGCGAAATCCAGAGTAGTGAAAGATGTATCAGCGTTAAGCCAATTATCAAAAACACGTCTTTCATTAGATAAGAAATCGGCACTACATATTGATATGCTTTATCGCTGAATGAATAAATGAATATAGCTACGAAAAGTAAGACTATCAATACTTTCATCACAAAACCGATGTAATCGTGTGCATTATCCGTTTTGCCGAATGTTATAGGGTTGATGCCTGTTTGCTTAAAGGTGCGGTATGACGGTAGCACAAAAGCTACCATCATATACAACACCAAATACAAAGGCAAATAAAATTTTAACCAAATCATAGTTTCTAATTTTTAATGCTCATGTCCGCCTGTATTAGATAATTTGGCATTTACAAAAAATGCACCTTTTACAACGACATGTGTCCCTTCGGCAATTTCATTAACGGGTGTAATAGCCGTATAACCTAATTCCGTAGCACCTTTCATCACTTCTATCTTTTCAAAATGTGTGCCTTTTTCCGAACTGTGGTCGTGACTTTCGCCTTCTATATGGTCATGTGGTTCTTCTTCCTGTTCTTTGACCAAAAAGATATAATACTTACCATCGGCACTGACAATTGCATCATTTGGCACAGATGGATTTAAAGCGCCATCCAGATTTACCATACCTGTTATATTCATCCCGTCTATAAGTCCTGTTTTATCCCCAATAACCTTACTGTGCACAGCAATAGTCTTGCTATTACTATTGAAAGAAGAACCTATATTATATACTTCTGCAGTATATCTTTTGTTCGGGCTGTTTGTTACAATAAAGTCTATTTTCTGACCAACTTTGATTAAAGGAACATCTTTTTCAAATACCTGTAAATCTAAATGCAAAGCACTGTTTTCTACCAATTCTGCAATAGGCGAAGAGACATCTACATAGCTTCCAATCTTGGCAAAAACGTCACTAACTATTCCATTTATGGGACTTGTAACTATCAATGATGATTTAAGGGTGGAATTTGATAAGGAAGCCGGATTAATACCCATCATCTGTATTTGCTGTTGCAATGATGCTTTTCGGGTTCTTAAAGTATTCAATTCGGTTGTCGCACTTTGCAAATTCTTTTTTGCACCTACATTCCCTTCGTTCAGGTCTCTTTGTCTTGTGAGTTCTTGTTCTGCGAATACTATTCCGCTATTGATCGTTAGATATTCCTCCTGTAGCTGTATAAATTGCGGATTAGAAATAGTAGCAATCGCTTGTCCTTTCTTTACGTAATCTCCAATTTCTACATTAAGCGTTTTTATTATTCCCCCGAACAGGGACGTCGCATTAGCCTTATTGGTATTAGGAACTCTTAAGAAGCCGTTGGCTTTCATCGTGGCAGATAATTGTTTCTGTTCAATTGAACCGATTTCAATACCTACTGTTTTTATTTGCTCATCGGTAAGTGTGACCGCGTTTTCTTCTTCGTGTTCATCTGATGATGTTTCCGACGGTGTATCGTGATTATGCCCATCTCCTTCTTTATGATTGTTTGTACAGGCATAAAAAGAAATTAAAGCTCCAGCGATTAAAACGCCAAAAAACAACTTATTTATATTACGTTTCATAGAATGTCTTATTTGCTAATTAGTGAATTGATAAGCGTTACAGTTTCATTGATCTGCTGTATGCTCTTTAGATAATTAAGTTGGATAT
>NZ_JABMCQ010000228.1 GCF_013179575.1 Sphingobacterium shayense
AAGTCTATCCGATACGCGAACGTTTTCTTTAGTAAGGTGGAAGAGGTGCCCTTTACAGGCGAGGTTACTGACGGCAAGTCCGATAAGGATCGATTGACTGGTGAAGCACATTTTTTACGAGCATTTATGTATCATTATTTAGTAGCGCTCTATGGTGGTGTACCTTTGGTTACGGAGGCCTATGACCTGAATAGTGAATTTATGGTGCCACGCAACTCCTATGCAGAATGTATTGATTTTATTGTCGCTGAGTGCGATAAGGCGGCAGCCCTATTGCCAACGGCATACAGTGGAGCACGCATCGGACGAGCGACAAAAGGCGCTGCTCTAGCTTTGAAATCAAGGGTTCTTCTATATGCGGCTAGTGATCTGCATAGTCCGAACGAGGTTATATCTGCGTTTGATGAGCCAGCATTATTGGGCTATACTGACGATGGTAAGGAAGGTCGCTGGCAAAAGGCAAAAAATGCTGCAAAGGAAATCATCGATTTGGGTACATATGCTTTACACAAAGCAGAACCAAGTGAAGGCGATTCTGTTGCGGCTAACCTGACGGAAATTTTCTTGACCAATAATACGTCAGAGGATATTATGGTTAAGTACTTTGTTACTGTTATGGATCAACGTTGGGGGTTGTATACGTCCCCGAACGGATATTATGGATGGGGCGTGAATGCACCGATAGCCAATTTTGTGGACGCGTTCCAAATGAATGACGGTACGCCCTTTGATTGGAATAATCCAGAACATGCGGCCAATCCATATGCTAACCGCGAACCTCGTTTCTACGCGACTATTTTTTATGATGGGGCATCATGGAGACAGCGCCCTGCGGACGCTCAGGGGCTTGATCCGGAAAATAAGCTTCAGACCGGTGTGTATAAACGATGGGATGCTAAGATTAACAAAGAATACGATGCTTACGGAATTGATACAAGGAACGGACCTATTGAAAATTGGAATGGATCGTACACCGGCTATTATTGTCGAAAATACATCGATCCAAATATGAATGTACAGTATGTTCGTCAATCAGTTACCTGGAGATTTTTCCGTTACGCTGAAGTATTGCTTAACTATGCGGAGGCATGCTTAGAATTAGGACAGGAGGGAGAAGCACGTCAGTATATCAATTTGGTTCGTAAAAGAGCTGGATTGCCAGCGACAACGGCGAGTGGAGAAGAACTTAAAGAGGTCTATAGAAACGAGCGCCGGGTTGAATTGGCTTTCGAAGAGCATCGATTTTTCGACGTGAGGCGATGGATGATCGGCCCAAAGGCGTATAGCCCTGCATTTCAGGCAAAAGTAGAATACCCTTTGAATCCGGATAAAACGACGTCCAAGACGCCGATAGTAAGACATGTAAAATTTGAGGACCGTTCATGGAATAATAAGTCTTACTTTTTTCCTATTTTCAGGGAAGAATTAAACAAAAACAGTGAATTAATACAAAATCCAGGATACGAATAATTGACACGATGACATACTTTAAAAGAAGAAATTTTATAAAAACGCTGGCGTTAACATCTGCAGCGACGCTCGTTGGAAAGTCAGGTCTTGCGACTGAAATTATCGACAGGCCGGCCTCAAAAGGACAGGCCACATTTGCATTTTTAACCGCACCATATTTGCAACACCGTACACAAGATGGGATTACTGTTTGTTGGATTACTAGCGGACCAGCCTTTAGCCACGTCGAGTATTGGCCGGCGGAGGATCCGGCTAAAGTACAGGTTGCACGAACGGTAAAGAACGGATTGGTGTTAGCTAATAATACCATCAACAAGATTCGTGTGGAGGGACTACAACCAAATACGTCATACGGTTATAGGGTCGTTAGTAAAGAAATCGTGAAGTTTGAAGCCTATGCGAAGGCTTTTGGTGCAACTTTGAGCAGCGATAAATTCTCGTTTGATACAGTAAACCCGAGTAGCTCGACAGCATCATTGCTTGTGTTGAATGATGTACATGATCGGCCGCATTCGTTTGAAGTGTTAGAGCGTTTGTATGGTAGCAAGCAATACGAAGATGTGATCTTGAATGGAGATACATTTGATTATCAAACCGGCGAGAAGCAATTAATCGACCATTTGATCAATCCCTGTACAGCTCTTTTCGCTTCGCAGAAGCCCTTTATGTTGATGCGTGGAAATCATGAAACGCGCGGCGCTTTTTCTTACGCAATGGATGATTATTTTGAAAATATCGATAAACGCGCATATTTCTCTTTCGTTCGAGGTCCGGTCTTTTTTGTCGCTTTGGATACAGGCGAGGACAAGCCGGACGGTGACGACGCTTATTACGGAATGGCGCAGTTCGATCCATTCCGGGAGGAACAGGCAAAGTGGTTGAGCGAGGAGTTAAATTCAGAGGCAGCGAAAAAAGCATTGTATCGAGTTGTAATCATGCATATTCCACCTTTTCATTCTGGTGATTGGCACGGTGCAATGCACTGTCGAAAGGTTTTTCACCCTGTGTTGGAAAACCAAAACGTGGATTTGGTGATCAGTGGGCATACGCATCGTCCTGGTATACACCAGACGCAGGCAGAGCATAGTTATCCGATCATTATTGGAGCCGGGCCGAAGGAAGGGCAACGGACGATTATCAAGGTTGAAGCCGATCAGTCTAAACTTGAAGCGAATCTTATCCAAGAAACTGGAGAGACGTTAGGATCGGTGAGGTTAGACCCGCAGCGGCACGTATAACCTTTAAGGTTTTTAAACAAATATCTAAGGGCTTATGATTTTTTCATAAGCCCTTTTGCTTAGCGCCTTTTTCTTGGACTCTTTCTCGGTAACAGGTCTTTCTTTAAAATAGTTTTTCGATAACGAACTTTATCAGTAGAGTCTTTTTTCGTATGTGTTCTGACGGTTAGCGACTATGAGCAAAATAAGAATATTTTACATTGATTTATGTTTGTTATGGTGATTTAGTAGTTTTATATACAGTAAGTTATATTTTTTAAAGGAATAGTATGAAAAGTTCAACTAAGTATATTCTGACAACCGTTGTCATGCTTTCGTTACTAATTTATTTTTCGTCTTGTAAAAATGTTAAACAAATATCGGAAGCAGAGCGTGTAAATATCAAGAAGGAACTTTTAGAGATGGTCACAATAGACCAGATTGCCGCGAGTCCTCGACAAGGAATTTACAAGACGTATAGCACTGAAAAGTGGCAAAATTTTAAAGATAGCGTGTTCACGTCGCATAAAGAAAAACTAGATGTTTACTATCAAAAATACGGCTTTCTTGGCTATGATATGGTTGGCAAGGAAGGAGCAACACATTTTTGGCTTCTCGTGCAACATTGCGACCAATTCCCTGATTTTCAAAAACAAATATTAAAAGACATGGAGAAGGCTGTAAAAAAGGGGAAGGCCAATGCAGAAAATTTTGCCTATTTATTTGACCGTGTTCAGGTAAACGCTAATAAAAAACAAAGGTTTGGAACGCAAGTTACTTATGAAGTGCAAACAACAGGGAGAGCTTTCCCAAAAATTGGATTGCTAGATTCCGCTAGGGTTGATCAGCTCAGGCTTGAGTTTGGCTTGACTCCTCTTAAAGAATATCTTAATCAAATGACTACAATGCATTATGAGATGAATAAAGATTCGTATTTGAAAAAAGGAGTAAGCTCCCCAAATTTATACCACTAAGGAAATCGTGCTGTGGTAATTTTATTCAACTGTGTTATGGGAAATATTATTTTTTGCTAAAAAACTCCACGATGATAGTTCTAAAAAAATAGATGCATATTTCAGTGACTAAAAAGGCTTATTAAGCGGTGTTAAGATTCTAATCCGTTTTGAACGCCGCCCCCATTAATTTTTGCTCGGTTCTTGGAATGCCAATCTCTTTAGCGAATTCTTCCCAATGTTTAACTGAGTCTACGACTTCACGGATAATTCGATTCATTTTAAAGTTGTCCAGTCTAAAATACTCGCCGACATTCTTGGCTAATTCGAAATCTAAATCGTTATTCGTCATGTCGATATTCAGTGCTAATCCATCTTTATCAATTGAAGGGTTTATATCATAAGCCGGAGATAATTCCCAACCTTGAGCGTTCAAAACAAATCCATGATTTCTCAAATGATCATCCGTATTAGAAACGGCTATATTAAATACTATTCTCCGCCATAATTGAGCTAGATTTTCATCAATATTACAGCCGTGGTCTTGAATAAATTCTACAATATCTAAATAACTAGCTGGCTGGTCTTTTATTGTATCCTCATTATTTCCTGTCATAGTCATCGCTGACGAGAAGTGGATTCGATCGGTACCGATTCGGTCGAATCGTCGCGTAAAGAAAGTATGAAAACGACCACTAACTTTTTGTAGTCTACAATCTGCCATGTCAACTCCGGCATTAATTGCCAGTTTATATGTCAAAAACTCCCATGCAGCTTTGTCTATGGAATCATTTTTCGAAGGAAATTTGGCGATCCATAATTGATTTTCGTCGTCTAAAATATTAGCTTTTGGTCTTGCTCCACCTAGAGAAGATCCAGGAGCAATTAGTAGCTTCAGCCAATTATTAATAGCTTTGCTTTCAGCGTCATTCTCATATTGGACCACTGCTTGCTGCAGTTCACGCACATTTGACCAAGGGGGGGTAGATTTTTCACTATTATTATCCAAAAAATCACCAGTGGGATCAAGTTTAAAACGAAATGCTCCCATTCTTGTCTCGTCATATACCCCTAACAGGAAGTCTATGTCATATAATGTTCGTGCTTTCGTACCATTCGTTATAGCTAATTGAACTTCTCTGCGTTTC
>NZ_JABMCQ010000229.1 GCF_013179575.1 Sphingobacterium shayense
AGCTAAGTTTAAAGTCTCCCGTCTTTCCTCTCTTAGTCGTTATTAAGATTACCCCATTTGCTGCCCTCGATCCATATATGGAGGCCGATGCAGCATCTTTCAAAACAGATATGCTTTCCACGTCCTGCGGATTAATTAGGTTCATATCGCCAACGACCCCATCGATGACCACTAATGGGTTTGCGTTATTCAGCGTCCCTTGTCCTCGCACCCGAAGGGTCCCACCGTCTCCCCCAGGTTTGCCCGAACCTTGATTGACATATAGTCCGGGCGCCTGTCCCGCCAGACCAGCGGACAAAGAGGTCACCGGACGACTTTCGACGACCTCTGACATGGTAATAGAAGCCACGGATCCGGTAAGGTTTTCCTTTTTTTGAGAACCAAAGCCCACAACGACGACTTCATCTATTCCTGTCGCGGAATCCTGAAGTGTAATACGAATTGATTCTCGACTATAGACCGGTATTTCGTTGCTTGTAAACCCAACTCGGGAGGCTATTAAAGTCGCAGGTAATGCGGAGACTTCAATTTCAAAACTCCCCTTTTCGTCAGTTGAGGTACTAACTTCACTCCCCTTTATCTTGATTGTGACACCATCTAAAGGATTACCTTTTCCATCAACAACTACCCCCTTAACACCTGTTTGTTGAATAACCGGATATTCCCCTAATAATGTAACAGGACTCAACGCTCCGCTAGACAGCGAGGGAATTCCTAATACCGCCGATAATAAAAGCGGACGATAAAGCGCCTTGTAAATGGGTAATCGGCGCACTGCAGATTGAATGTAACTTCTACGCATCATTTTTAGTTTATAATTTATTCGTTTCGTTAGTGTATTTCCAAGATAAGCCCTACATAGAACGCCTTTGGCAATTAGCCAAAACTTCTACTAGTTGTCTGACTAGTTTAAACAAAACTTACTTAGATATTTTTCGTTGCTGTAGCAAGGCTACGATTGGTTAACGCCCAGCGTGCAAAATCAATAGGGTCTGCCGCTGTACTAAACAAAAATCGTTAAGAATGTCGACCGGCAGGGGGGATAATTTTGTTTTTTTGGTTAGATTAATCTGTTTTTTTACGCATTAGGACTTTTCGTATGACCGAACACGATTTATCTTTATTCGCAACAAGAAACGTACGAATGAGGAAGCGGCCAACATAATAAAAGGTTCTGCGGCAGCCATTGGCTATTTCGAAGGAAAAGAGGTATAATTGCCTTTGCGGCACAAATCAACTTCGGGTGAAGGAGAATGTGCTGGTTGAAAAAAATAAAGAAGCATGAATTTCAAAAAACTTGTCGCTATAGAGCCGCTAAATTTAATCGCATCGGCAGAAGAGGAATTAAAACGATTTGCTGAAAGCGTCACAACATACTCTGATGTACCGGCTAGCGAACGCGAGATCGTAACGCGTATCGGTGACGCTGATGCCGTACTACTGAGCTATACATCAACCTTGGGAAAACAAATATTGGAACAATGCCCCAATCTCAAATATATTGGCATGTGTTGTTCGCTTTATTCACCGGAGAGTGCAAATGTCGACATTCATTATGCCCAGACGCGTAATATCGTGGTAACTGGTATAAGAGATTACGGTGATGAGGGCGTTGTGGAATATGTTGTCAGCGAACTCATACGCTGCCTCCACGGATTTGGCAACAATCCGGATGGCAGCCCTCGAAAACCATGGAACGATATTCCTCGTGAGATTACGGGGCTAAAAGTGGGTGTAATTGGATTAGGCAAATCTGGAGGGATGATTGCTCAGGCATTGCAATTTTTTGGCGCAGAACTTTCGCATTTTTCAAGAACCAGAAAACCGGCAATGGAAAGCCAAGGAGTGAAATACCTTCCGTTAAAAGAGCTCCTTAAAGAAAACGAAGTTATCATTAGCTGTTTGAATAAAAACACGATTCTTTTACACGACCAGGAATTTCAGCATTTAGGCAATCACAAAATACTTTTCAACACAGGCTTGTCTCCCGCTTGGGATGCAAAGCCATTCGCGCAGTGGTTAACAAAAGACAACCTTGTTTATTGTGACACGATAGGTGCGCTGGGTGGCGAAGAGTTTTTAAAATTTCCAAATGCGGTATGTATGAATGTTTCTAGTGGGAGGACCTCGCAAGCGTTTGATCGGCTTAGCGAAAAGGTCCTAACGAATATAACAGACTACCTTAAAAAGCAATAGGCGAAGTTATGTTTCGCAATGTATTTACCACACTCCATCCTGCAATTTGTGCTGTTTTGCTATACACATCAATAACGGCATGGATCTGCTCACTTTTAATTTCAATACGGTGATCGTCACCAACAAAATCGGGCACCGAATTTATAGATACCTTAACATTTTCAGGGCCCGTGGACGCTAGAGACGCGGCAACGGCGACATTTACTCGCGTAGGAAACAACTTAATGGCACCTACCGCGTCGCCACTAAACACTTCCCGATGTTGGTACTGTAGGGTTTCATCATAGACCTCGGTATTTTTTAAGGAGTTAGGTCCTTTCTTGGTTACAAAAGTAACCTCGCTATCTTCCATTAAGGATACTGTTCTCAAGACATCAAACCCACCAATGGCACCGGATGCGAGATGAACGCGCGTACCGTTTTCTAACGCTGTTTGTTTTACAAGCTGATAGAATTCGGGATCGGCTAATGCACCAATAGATAATGTAACAATGGAAGACCCCGCTTTTAACGTGGGAATAGCTATTTCTCTCAGCGATGTCGGCGAGGCAACTTCGATAACGTAATCCGGTTTTTTATCAAGTAATTCGCCGATAGACCGGCAGGGCGTACAACTATTATCATGAAATAAATTTCGAACGGTCTGCGCGATATATTCCGACTTTTCAAAAGTTCTTGAATAAGTCGCTATCAGACTGTAATCAGAAAGAAGCCCCTTGCTTATCGCTTCAACAATTATATTTGCAAGCTTACCGCAACCTACTATCGCTAATGTTTTCGTTCTCATCTTGCTAACATAACATTAAAACTGCAAATCCAAAAATTTGCAAATTCAGATTTCCGGCTTTGGGGCAAAAACCAGCTCCCTTTAGGATTCTTGAAAAATCAATTTACAGCGCCGCGATTTCGGCCAATACAAAATAATGATCGCTGGGAAGGACCCCTTTGAAAGTATCCTTAATGATAACAGAATGAGTACCTTTCAGTGGCCCTTTAACAAAGATAAAGTCGATCTTTTTCGCTTTATCTTTACGTTCGTATGCCTCCCCTTTAAAACCGTGAACGGTCCCTTCGGGCGTTCCTGTACCATTAGCCTGCACGAAACTATCTTTCCACCCGGCCGCAAGTATATCGCTATAGACCTCCGAATCCATTGCAACGTTAAAATCACCGGTTAATATCTGTGCAAAATCATTCTGGTACTGCGCAGCATCTTCAAGCACGACTGCTGCTTGTTTACGTTTAGCGGTGTTATTAACATGATCTAGATGAAGATTGGACAGTCGAAATTCGCGACCAGTATGTCTATCTAAAAGGCGTACCCAGCATGCATTGCGGGCACGGGCCGATCCCCAAGAGATACTGCCCGCCTTCAAGGGCGTCTGTGATAACCAATAATTGCCAGCGGTGAGGAGCTCGAAACGGTCACGGGCGAAAAAAACTGGATTTTTAGCAATCCCATGATACCCTTCTGTATATTCATCCATCTCAGGGCCATCGAAGCCAAAACCATGATACTCTTTCAGAGCCGCTTTAAGGTCAAGAAACTGTCCTTTCAGCACCTCCTGAAAACCGATAATATCGGCCTTCTGTTTCTTGATCACAGCAATACACGCCTCTCTTCTATCAATCCAGCCGAGATTTTTCTGTGCGTCTTCGGGTAAATCAACACGGATATTACAGGTTAAAACCCTTATTGCGCGGCTCTTTATGACGTCATCAGATCGTACAATATCCAACTTACCAACCAAAGGAAGGCCACTTAATAACCCCGCGTGCTTGATGAATACGCGGCGGCTTGATTTATATTTTTCAAACATAATAGTTCTTATTAAACGGACTGTTCAAGATTTTCCCCTAGGTACGCCCCGGCAGCGATCAGCTCAGCACGCAACTCATCCACATCAATATCGCTTGGCGACAATCCTTTTCTAACAGCTAACTTCGCGGCTCTACCGGCTGCCTCTCCCATCGCCATGCAGGGTGCCATGACACGAATTGCAGACATCGCCTCATGAGTAGTCGAAATCGAGCGGCCTGCAACAAGGAGATTTTTAACTTTTGTAGGAACCAATGATCGGTAAGGAATATCGTAGCTATCTCCACACCAGGTGAGCGTACACCCTCCACCTTGGGGATGATGAATATCCAGGGGATAGCTCGCCACCGCTATGGCGTCTTGGAACCTGCGGCACGCTAGAATATCATCTGCGGTCATCACGTAGTTTCCGACAATGCGACGAGTCTCCCGAATACCTAAAAACGGTGCCATCTTCGTGAAATGTGCGTTTGCAAAACCTGGCACATATTCCTTGAGATACCTCTGTATTTCTTCTACCTGTCTGCGTCCCTCCATTTCACCATAGGTCAAATCTTCAGGATTGGTACCATCTACACCGTTTACCCGTGACATATTCACCCATACTTCACCTTCACGAAGTCCTGTAATTAAGATTGTACGTTCTACAGGTAGTTTGTAGCCCGCTGCGCGCGCTTTCTCCATCACGCTACGCAAGCCGACAACAATAAACTGGTGATTTTGCCCGAAGTATTCGGAAGGGATAAAGTCCGT
>NZ_JABMCQ010000023.1 GCF_013179575.1 Sphingobacterium shayense
GGGTACGACGACCGTTAAACCAATCAATTGCTAATTCCATAGAACTCGATAAAGGCAACGCCTCGGCCTGTTTACTTAAAGCAGGAATTATTTTGTCTTCAATTATATTGTTTATTCTTTCTTGTTGTTCCTCAGAAAGTCCATCGACCTCGTTCAACAATTCCGCCAGCGGCCACATTAATAACTGTCTAAACCAAGCATAAGAATCACCAAATGCAGATTGCCCAGCCTCCATGCCGATCATGCCTGGAATAATCGAACCATCGACCTGTCCACAGATCCCGCGCACGAGTTTATCTTCCACTTCGTTTTTTGGAGCAACTAGCATATCGCAAGTTGAAGTCCCCATCACTTTGCTTAAAAAGTAAGGTTCGATCTGCCCGCCAACTGCTCCCATATGACAGTCAAAAGCGCCTATTCCAACAACCACATCCGCGCTGAGCCCAAGGCGTTCTGCCCACTCTACAGACAATGTGCCTGCAGCTTGGTCGGCGGTGTAGGTTTTTGAGAATAATCGCGAGGTAAGTCCGTCTAACAAGGGGTCCAGCTCCTTAAAAAAATCATTAGGCGGTAAGCCGTCGAATTCTTCGGACCAAAGAGATTTATGTCCCGCAGAACAAACGCCTCGCTTAATTCGCTCGGCTGAAGTTCCACCGGTTAATAAAAACGGGATATAATCACAATGTTCTACCCAACTAAAGGCCGCTTGGCGTACCGCAACGTCCTCGCGAATAACATGCAGGAGTTTCGCCCAAAACCATTCGGACGAATATATACCACCAACATACTTCAAGTAATCGATATCATATTTCTTGGCATGATCATTAATTTGCTGAGCTTCAAGAACTGCGGTGTGATCTTTCCACAGGACGAACATTGCATTTGGGTTATCCGCGAATTCGTCCAAAAGCGCCAAAGGAACACCTTTTTCATTTACCGCTACCGGTGTAGAGCCAGTCGTATCTACTGATATTGCTTTTACACATTCCGCAATACCTGCAACACCCGATTTAGCTAAACAATCTTTGATCGTCGCCTCAAGTCCCTCAATATAGTCTAGTGGATGCTGACGAAATTGATTCGTTGCTGCATTACAGAATTCTCCCCGTTTCCACCGAGGATAGTAGAATACCGAAGACGCGATTTCCTGGCCATCAGCGGCATTAACTAATACAGATCGAACTGAGTCACTTCCATAGTCTACTCCGATCACATACGATTTACTCATTATAAATTATCCTTTTATGGTTTATAAAAACTCAAATATTCGCTCCTAGCGACTCAAAATCTGTGACACGAAATGAGTCAGTAATAATTATTAGTGTCAAATTAACATTTATATTTTTATAAAATGAAATTTTTATTGTTTTTTTGTGTTAACAATCCTTTTGGGAGGATTTATTTGATTCAACAGGAAGGACAGCATTACTACGCATATTTTTTTGTAAATTTCGGCCAAGCGTATACTAACAGGGAAATCGAGGTTTAAACTCTCGCAAATAAAAATTATACCAATCAATATAATATGGAATATTATAAAAGTCAAACAGCTCTATTATTAGCTGTGGATTGTATCATATTTGGATTTAATGGTGAATCACTTGAAATTTTATTAATCAAACGGGATTTTGAACCAGAGCGCGGGAAATGGAGCCTAATGGGAGGCTTTGTACAGCCGGAAGAAAATCCGGAGGGAGCCGCTTCAAGGGTACTAAAGAAACTGACCGCCATGGAAAACATATATATGGAAGATTGCGGCATCTTTGGCACACCCAATCGTGAGCACGACGAACGGGTCGTCAGCATTGCATTCTTTGCACTGGTGGACACGCTCCAATATGAACATATACTCTCTCATGAATACGAAGCGCGTTGGTTCCCATTGAATGATCACCCTGAACTAATTTTCGACCACGATCAAATGATCAAGGCCGCAAAACGGAAATTACGCACCAAAGCCGCACTATATCCTCTTTTATTCGAGTTGCTCCCTGAAAAATTTACAATTCCACAGATATCTGCGCTTTATGAATGTGTTTATGGTATTGAACTCGACAAAAGAAATTTCAGTCGAAAGCTTCTCTCCTCGGGTCTTATCATTAAACTCAAAGAAAAAGACAAAGGGGGGTCGAAAAAAGGAGCTTTCTATTTTCGTTTAAATACAGACATTTACCGAGAGAAAATAATGTCTTTTTTACGCTATTTACCGAGCTGGTCGGTGGACGAATAACGAAATAAAAAGCTGTAGAGAAATTCTACAGCTTTTCAATTACTTACTTACCAAGCTCCAGAAGTCCCATAATAAAAGGGCCTGTCGCTTTACCGTCATTCTCACGAACTCTCTCACCAACATAATACTCATAACTACCGTCTCGATAAGGATTACCACCCAAGCCTGATACCGCGTTGCATTGAATCAATGTTAACGTACCGTCAGCCTCCTTTTTTAAAAGTTTTTTCTGTATACCCGCAAGCGCTTTTTCTGCTACTGCCCTATATTTCTTATCAATATATCCTTTATTGACTGCTTTCGCATAAGCATACATAAACATACTGCTTACCGATGCTTCCTGATAATTTTTATCCCGTCCGGCTTGGTCAAGCACCTGCCACCACAAGCCATCTTCATCCTGAAACCGTGGCAGGGTTTCCGCAAGACCATTAATAATATGTAATAGACTATCGCGTTTAGGATAATTCTCTGGTATGAAATCTAACACATCTACTAATGCCATAAACCACCAACCATTACTGCGCCCCCAAAAGTTTGGAGACTGTCCAGTTTGTTTGTTTGCCCAAAGTTGGTTTTTGCTCTCATCCCATCCATGATAATATAGCCCAGATTTTTCGTCGTAAGTATGCTTAGCAGTTACCAAAAATTGGTTAATCACATCATCATAATAACGATTATCATTTACGAACTTACCGTATGCTGCCATGAACGGATCACCCATATACAGACCGTCCAGCCAAATTTGATGCGGGTATCTTAATTTATGCCAAAACACTCCTTCGTGGGTTCGCGGATGGTGCTCAAGCTGCCCCATCAACCTTTCGATGGCAAGTTTATACTTTTCCTTACCCGTTTTTTCATATAAAGGAAAAAGAACCTTGCCCGAATTGATGTAATCGATGTTATAGGTTTCAATCTTATATAAGTGAATCTCTCCTCGATCGTTAATAATCGTATCCGCCCATTGTTCCACGTAATCAAAATATTTCTGATCTTTCGTTTGTTCCCACATCTTTAACATCGCCATGCAACCTAGTCCTTGGGTATAGCCAAAATACAATGCTTTCCCATGATCAAACTGCCAAGCTTCAGGAAAACGTTTCATTTCTGATTCCGCAAACTGCTGAGAAAGCTTTTTTGATTGCCCATAGGAAATGCCATAGACACAAAGAAGGAACAACAGGTATAGGACTCTTTTAAAAGCGCATAGATTTATCATACTTATCAACTTTATAATTTTCATTTTTCAATTCCTTTTTTAATTTCAAATAGGAGTGCGTGACACTTCGGAGCGAAAGCTAGGACAACGTGACGCGCTGTTTCATCTCTCCCTAATCCCTCAACACTAATATGATGGGTGTTGTTGGCCTTGTAATCCTGGGTTGTTATCTATAGTAGAAGTTGATAAAGGAAAAATTTCCACTTTATTCTTCTCTAATCCCCGGTAAATATTCTGAACCCACACCGCATCAGCTTTCAGCGCATTTGTAAAAAACAATGGCGAAGCACCGTACATATCTAAAATAGTGTAACCCTGATTTTGAAGCGCTATTTTTTCAACTGGAGTGGGTTCGCTTTTTAAGCCAATAAAATCTAAAGCAACCAGAGGATCGTTAAACGACGTCGCGGGTGTACTCTTATATGCACGATATCTGTCAACATCCTGATATTTACCGGTATGTGCTGCTAAATCCAGCAGATCCTTCTTTGTTTCTGTTAATTTCTCATATAGAATACCCCAGCGTATAAGGTCTGTTCTACGCCATCCCTCAAAACCGAGTTCCAGTTTACGCTCTTGGATGATTGCTTCTTTAAAACCCTCATAACTGCCGGGCGTACTTCCAATCTTCGTTCTATCATCTCCAAAAGCACGTAATCTTACTTGCTCGAGCATTTCCTTAGCCGCCCCAGTAGGTCCATTATTTAACTCGTTTTCGGCCTCGGCATACATAAGTAAAACATCGGCATAACGTAGATGAATCCAGTTTATATTGCGTTTCGAAGCTGAAACACCCTGGTCCGATTTCCAATTCACGCGGAACTTTCCGATTGTATTGCTGGAATAAGTGTTCAGCTCATGCCGGCTATCGGCTGAAATCGCGTAGTTTGCAATAGTAACATCTCTACGTAAATCTCCATCCCTAAATTCATAATAGTAAGTAGGAAAAGCAGCCATCGCCGGCTGCGCTTTGTTATAAAATGAGTTTTGGTGAGCAAACATCCCGTTAGTATATCCTGTCCTCAATTCGTTACGATCCTCGCCAAGTTGCCCATATTCAAACATAGATTCACTATTGTAGCGCCCATTCACCAAATCTCTAAAAATCGTTTCATAATCGATCAAACTATTCTCCCCGCGCTGTACGACCGCTGCGCAGGCGTCACGTGCTATTTCATATAAATCGGTAATGCGTTGCGTGTCGCTACGTCGAGCTAAGGCCAAGCTGGAAGGGGCATAGCTATCTAAATCCCAACGTAAAGAATATCCAGCTGCATATAGAGCAACACGGGCAAGTAAACCGTACGCCGCATTTTTTGTGACTCGTTCGACAGCGAGTCCTGATTCACTCTTCCATGGGACGAGATCAATCGCCTTTTGCAAATCAGCTACACACCCGTCTAAAATTGTATCTCGACTAACGCGAGAAGAAGAAAAACTTTCCATCTCGACAACCGGAACTGTTGGATAGGGTACATCTCCGAAATGACGAACCACCTGCAACATGTTCATCGCACGAATTGCATAAGCTTCCCCCAATAACATGTTTACCTTCTGTTGATCTGCCTCTGACAGACCCGTCATCAAAGGAATATTTTTAATCAAAATGTTCGCCTGTTCAACCCCTGCATACATCGCTGCATATGTTGATGAAGGACTAACAGCTGGACTATATACGTAATTAGCGACCTGATTCTTAGAATTTGTTTCCCCTTCCGTAGAGAAAACCTCGTCCGACCCCATTCCGAACTGATAAAACAGCTCCGCATTAAAAGTACTCGTATAAGCGCCCAACACAGCCATCTCGACCTTACCGACCTCTTCAAATATCGTCGAGCTATCGAAATCTTTCTCAGACGGTAGGTCTAAAAAGTCTTTGCAGGAACTTGTCATCAAAATAAGACCAGTAAATGCTATATATATAAATCTCTTCATGATAATTATTATTAAAACGTTAAGTTAACACCAGCAACAAAACTCTTAGTTCTCGGATAAGCCGAGTTATCCACGCCTCTGGTCAACAAAGATTCACTCGCAGAAACTTCTGGATCATATCCAGAATAGTTTGTGAATGTATGGATGTTGTTTAGAGTAACGTAAAAGCGTAACTTCTGCATAAATACTCTTTTGGAAACTTCTTGAGGTAGGGTATAGCCTAGTGTAATATTATTAATCCGTAAAAAAGACGCGTCTTCTAAATAGTAATCCAACGGATCTGAAATCGCTATATTGTTTGTTGCATTCAAACTCCATAACTGACTTTTATTCTGCTCTCCGGGATTAAGCTCTGCCAACTTATTCAAGTCCTTAGTTTCCAATCCAGTATCCCGATCAATCAAAGTATAATAATTAGCCATTCTCGCTAGTGAATTCTGATTGGGAAGGTATGGTCCCATGAAACGTTGGCTGTTCATATTAAATGCTTTATTTCCATAAGAGAAATTTAGGAATATACCCAAATCGAAATTTTTATAAATAAATTCATTATTGAATCCTCCAAAGAACTTTGGTTCAGGGCTGCCAATTACAGTACGATCTTCCGTGGACCATACCGGATTCCCTGCTTCATCGGTCTCTCCCACGACGGTCGCATATTTCACGTCACCGGGTTTCACTGTGCTGCGATTTCTACCTTTTAGTGAAGCGACTCCGTCTTTCAGTAAATAACTTCCATCTGCTTGTTGCTCGAAGTCATCCGTGGTATAAACGCCATCATATTTATAGCCATAAAAACTGCTAACAGGGCCACCTACCCGAGTCAAGAAATTTATTCGTGATTCATAGGAAGTTAATAAATAATCATTAGAAGAACCACTATAAAGACTATTTATCTTCGAACGATTAAACGTTATATTAAACGCCGATTTCCATTGAAAATCTTCCTTCGAAATGTTCAACGAATTCAAAGAAAGTTCCACTCCGCGATTTCTTAAAGACGCGATATTTTGGTACTGTTGCTTATAACCCGTAGAAGTCGGGATCTCGACCTGAAGTAGTAAATTCTTTGATTCGTTGTTATAAAAGTCTGCCGTCAAATTAATACGATTCTTCAAAAACGACATATCTAGAGCAAGATTTGTTGTCTGCGTTTTCTCCCACACAAGTAGTGGGTTCCCCAATACATCTCCCGGTTTCACACCGACCACGTTCGCATTCCCAATTCCTAATACTGTAGAGCCATAAAGTGTGGTATAACGAGTGCTACCAATTCTATCATTACCGGTGGTACCATATCCAACGCGAAGTTTTAATTGATCGAACACACCATTATCTTCCATAAAGTCTTCATTATGGATGTTCCATGCGGCGGATGCTGAGGGGAATGCGCCCCATTTATTTCCACTTTTGAACGTTGAAACACCGTCAGCACGAATGGTGGCTGTCACTAAATACCGATCATCATAGTTATACATACCACGGAAAAAACCGGAAACTATCCCGTAACGCAAAGCTTCGGATTCCCCCCGTTCAGTGCGGCCAGCTAGGCTGACATCTTTGAGTCCAAAATTACTTGATGGAAACTCATAGTAATCGTGCCCTAGCCCCTGGCTTTCCTCATAGCGAACCTCATGCCCGGCCATCAAATTGATATGATGACTATTAATGTCTTTCAACCAAGAAAGAGTATTTGTCCACTGCCATTGAAATCCTTCGCTATTATTGATCGCTCCATAAGGTCCTCCGTTATTTCGCGCATTCATAGTCCGCCCGTCATCCCAGGAATCGGTCCGTGTCTGTTCCCACTGATAAGTTCCTGATGTACGAAACGTAAAATCATTTAAGAATTTAGCCGTGAGTCCTAGATTCACATTTGCTAATCGTGCAGCTTTTCCTTTTGTAACCGCATCGTTCATAATGATCGGATTGTACACATCATATTGCGAATTTATCGCTTGAAGTTCATCAGCAATATCCGTGTGTAAGAGCTGCTCATCGGTAAATCGAACACCTCCGGTTGCCGGTTGAAGGATAGACATCTTCAGCATTCCTCCTAATGACCCATCACCTTGCGTGTTAGCATCCTGAAACATTGAGTTGAAATCTAAGTTTAATCCTTTCACAAGCTCGTGGTTTATTTTCGCCCGCACACTATTACGACGGAAACCGGATTTTGCGAGTATACCGTCCTGATTAGTATTATTAAACGAAAGCATCATTTTCGTTTTCTCGTTGCCGCCTGATACATTGATATTATGGTTCTGTAAAATCGCTTGTCCTCCGAACACTTCCTCTTGCCAATCCAATCCAGCGCGTGAGCCGTAATCAGCAGCGATGCGCGCGTACGCGCCCGAAGCAAAATCTGCTGCGGAAGGGTCTCCTCCGTACATGGTAGCAAAATCTTGTTGCCTGCCAGCAAGAGTTTGAAACTCATATTGGTACTTAACATAGTCCTCGATAGATAACAGATCCAATTTCTTGCTCAATCCTTCTACGCTCACGTATCCATTATAGTCCACAATTGTGCGCCCGGACTTTCCTGACTTAGTCGTTACCAAGACCACCCCATTGGCTCCTCGCGCACCGTAGATCGCCGTCGCCGAAGCATCTTTTAAGATGTCAATGCTTTCTACATCGTTCACATCGATTTTCATCAAGGCATCTTCCATGACAAATCCATCGACGACATATAACGGACTAGTCTCCCCCGTTATAGAGGTACCTCCTCGAACCAAAATATTAACTCCCGCCCCAGGTGCACCGCTTTGGGTTACCACACTTACGCCTGCAACCTTACCGGTAATCGCTTGAGCTGCGGTAGCAACCGGAACGTTTCTAATATCATCTGCTTTCACAGTTCCAACTGCGCCAGTTAAGTCACGCTTCCGAGCCGTTCCATAACCGATAACGACGACTTCATCAAGGTCATTATTTGCACTTAATAACATAACTGTTAACGCCTGTTGAGAGGCAACGGTAACCTGCTGTGGTGTATATCCGACAAAAGATACGTTTAGCACATCCCCAAGCTTTGCTCGGAGTTCAAAAACGCCATCTTGATCAGTTAGTGTACTTATATTTTTCCCCTTTAGTTGCACACTAGCGCCTGGGATCGCTTGGTTATTCTCATCGACTATTTTCCCTCCTAGGCTGAATTCTTGCGCCCAAGAGATCGAAATCATCAAGGTGAAAAAAAACAAAGTCAATAGACCTTTAAGCGTCGCATCCCTTTGCAACCCTTTGTTATACAATGATTTTAGCATATAACTAGTAATATGTTTACATAAATTAATTAGCGGAGGCTAAAATAATTAAAATAACAGAAGACACTGTCCTGACCCATACTGTCCAAAACGCAAAAAAAAGGCATAAATCGTCAAGAAATATGCCTTCAAAACCCTGTGAACTGCGATTTTTATAAATGTATCTTGTACATATAAAACACAGTAGTTATTATTGTTACTTGGAAACCAATTTGTAGATTTCAGATCCAGCAAGCAGTACGCAGCCTAATCCATAATCCTCAAAATCTGGCATTTTATCGACCGTGACAGGCTGACCATCTTTAGGTTCTTTTCCTGTAGATTGCATGTATCCCAAAAATCCGCTTGCCTGTATAGACTCCCTAGACAGTGCTAACCAACCTCTTTCTATTGTAGGAAGAAACACTTCTTTATCCAAAATTCCACTATTCACTCCCCAAGTCATTCCGTAAACAAATAACGCCGTTCCGGAAGCTTCCTTCCCCTGGTAATGGGTCGGATCATGCAGACTGACATTCCAAAAGCCATCTTCGCGCTGTAACGGCTGCAGAGCTCCCGCTAATGCAGTGAAATCTGCTAAGTATTCAGCATAATGAGGATCACTCTTTGGAAGTTCTTGCAGGACAAGCGCTAATGCTGCCAGAACCCAACCGTTCCCTCGAGACCAATAACAATCTTGACCATTTGGCTCTTTGTAAGGTGGAATAAAATCCTTATCTCTCCACCACAATTTATCCGCGGAATTATACAACCCGTAGCCTCCTTCCACATACTTTATATGATGGTATAACTTGTACATATAATCGAAGTATCTTGTATCATTCAGTGTTACTCCAAGTTTTACATAGATTGGCATAGCCATTTGGATTGCATCAATCCATGTCCAATCATCATGACGTCCACTATTAATTATCGAATCTATATTTTTTTGGATGGCATCGATTCGCACCGATTGCGGATCGATACGGTAGAGGTCAATATAGGTCATCCCGCAATTTTGGTTATCCGCATGTCGAGTATAAACCTCCCCACGAACCGGTTTCCAATCGTGTTTTTGAGCCCAATCTACTGCATAGTCATAATATCTCTTTTGCTTATCTACCTTATAAAAGGCCATTAATCCCTCATAGTACACCCCGCGCGTCCAGATATTACCTCGACGCTCTTTGTTGGTAATAATAGTTTTTCCTGGATCTGGCCATTTATTCATAAAATAGTCATTGGCTATGCGTAGCTGTTCAACAACTTTCTGCTTAGTCGTAAAACCCTGTGACCTTACACCTAACATTAGGGCGATCAAACAGGTGATTATGGATAGTCTTTTCATCATATTTTTATGGCATCTTGCTAAATCCTTCTTTCTTAATTTTCCAACTCCCATCTTTCGGAAATCCAGGAAAATCTCCGCTGGAAGCATCCCATCCTTCGAGCATCATTGCTACGGCTGTCAACAGACCTCCATTCCCAGGCAAATAAATACGGAGTCTGCCATCTTGATAGTTATGCCCATTTTTCAGATATGTATTGGTTTGTATATCCATAAATAAAGCATCTAAAGCCTTTTCTGGCATATCTAAACGCGCTGCATTCATTGCAGTCATTGGGAAATCCCATCCCCACGTATCTGCCCACGACCACTTTTCCCAGACAGTATTTAACGTATTTCTCATGACCTCTTTATCAAGTTTAGAAGATTCAGGCACCATACCTAAAGCACCTAGAACAGAAGGGTGATCCGTCATCCATTTCGGGAAGGTATATGAGTCCGTTGCCGTCTCTGTCGCCAAATACACATCATCCTGTACAGGCAGCGGTGCTAATTTGTTGATCACACTATCCCATTCAGCTACACGCGGCTCACCCAACCTTTCCTTCCACATTTGGGCAGTACGCAGTGCCCAATCCCAATAAGCCAGCTCATAAGTCGGGTTTCTCGTTTTCGCTGCAGGAAACACCTCTTGTGCGGGTATTACTCCTAAACCAAGGTTATAACGATCCTTTTCTTTCTCATAGTAGGCGAAGTCGGCCATAAACTCTGCTGTTGAGAACACGATATCTTTGTATTTCTCCAAGACCTTTTTATCCTCCTGATCTCTATACGCAAGCTCCGACATATAGATAACATGTGGTTGCTGCCAAATAAGAAATGCCGCAACCGAGGAGGGACTCTCATTGCCATCATTATCCGACATCTTTATCCAACGGACACCTTTATACCCTTGACGTTCTGCAAGAGCTTTCGCTTTATCAAATGTCCGAAAGTAATAATCCAATGTCTTTTCCATAATTTCCGGGCGTCCCCAAAGTGCGTAATGAACCCCGTGCCACCAGTGCATCTCGGTATGCGGTTTACCGTACCAACTATTGAATGTCAAACCCGTTTCTTGAGGAGGGTTACTACCCCCACATTGCACTTTCGTCAAGTACTGAGATAACACTATTCTTCGCTCCAATTCGTTGGCTCGAGGATCAGTACTGCCTGCAAAATCTACGGCAGCACCGCTGTTCCAAAATTTTTCCCACGCTACGGTACTTTGCCTGCGCGAAGTCTCATAGTCCACAGGGGCCAAATCAAAGTTATTTTCGGAATTAAATGCAAACGAGAAATCAAACGTTTGTAATGAGGGGTCCGGCGTATAGACAAAATAGTGTTTTTCCTGTTCGATTAACTGCCCATCTGAAAAATGCAATCCCGTAAAATAATTAGTACCAGACAACTTGTGCGAAATAACACCTTCTTTTTGGTTTGTAACAATCAATTCCGTTTGGTGGTCTTGGGCGTTTCCATAGTATACCGCATCATCCAGAAATTTTCCTGACGGAAACGGATAACGGATAAACACCTTCAGTTTTCCTTTTGCAATCAATGGAGAGGTAACTTTTACAGAGACCCCATCAGCAGCCTGTCCCGCAGCGGTATATACTTCCACGGGCCTCCCCTCGAGAGAAAACGTAGAATGAATAAGCCCTGTCCATAAGTCTAAGGTTTGTTTGATATTTTGAATATCATCGATACTTGCGAGATCGCCATTTTCTAAGCGAAGCTCAAGCCCAACATTGCCTAGCTGCAGACGATGCGGATTTACGCGAAAATACTCTGTTGCTTGTTGTTCGCGGGTACCGGAAACCTTATGTTGAATGCTATATTTAGCGTTTCGTCCCTCGTTATTGAAGTCATACGACTTTAGCGTTTCTTCAAACTGATAATCGTCGGTATTTTTAAAACTATTCCACGCCCATTCGACCTGTGTTCCCAGAGAAACACCATTTACATACGCCCTTGGAAATGTCTGCATTCCAGTTGCATCAACGGTATAAGCAAAAGCACCATTCCCAACAGTAAGAGAGGCTAAGGTGTCCATTGATTCATTGGTTACATTATGCCGCTGAACAACAGCCATTCTATCGATGGTATTCTCTTTTGCTTTCTGTTGGCAAGAACCAAACAATAATAGTCCCCCCAGCACCCAATTTATATATCCTTTCATATTCATCTTTTTAAAAATTTCGATTTAATCGAAACCATGTTCTTAATTAGTTCCGCATTAAGGTAGCGGCGATCAACCCAACCACCACATCGTTAGCTCTTGTTACCAACTTCATTGATTTCAATTCCTTTGTTTGATCAAGCGGGACATCGAGTAGCGTTGCAGCTCCACCTTCGATTGCACGATTGGTATAACCTTTAATTTCTCCGTACGATTCGAATTGTCCTCCTTTAAATAACTCCCCTGTTTTCAACGCAACTCGGTATGGAATTCGTTGGTCTTCCAAATCAAAAGCAAAATTATCGTCTAAGTAATCTTGTTCAATCGGCCACCAATTCTCGGGGTTCTTCAAGTCTAGCACCTGCTTGCTCCCATCTTGATACCAAACTTCAATCTGTGCATTAACTAGTTGAGACTGCATTGGGTTGGTTGAACCGGCAAGAAGTAAGTAAGCTTTACTCGCATTGCCCGACAAAGGAATAGTGGAACAAGTAGGAAAATTGTCCCACTGACTGGTAAAAATTACATTGGCTCTGTTCCCTTTTATTTTAAAAGGTATATCAAGAAAAGTGAGTAGTTCTGCCTTTCGCGTGGACATAATTCCACTGTCGTCAATTGATACCGTAGTAAGTGGATAACACCAGTTTCCTATTCCCTGCGTTGGAAGTTGCAAAGTGGGTCCTTGTGGTCTAGGCGATAAATATTGTTCTTCAAAGATCTGACTCAACCTAGCGTTATAATAAGTCGATAAATCTTGCGTCGAATAACGCGAACTCTGCTCAATTTCCCAGTCTACGTAATCAACCGTCCAACTTACATCTTCAAAACTGAAATTAAACCTGTTAGTTCCTTTACTCAGGGCGAAAATTGGTATTGTTATTTGTTCTTCCGATGACGGCGCCAGTTCAACGGGACTCCGAAATTTTTGAATGGAAATTTTTCCCTTCAGGATTGATGTAGTATTATTTTTCAGCGTTACAATTAACTGATCAGCTTGCTTTACAAAGGTCTGGGAGACAGGATCAATAAGGGTTATATTATAAGGTTTCCACCAACTCATCTCACCGTGCTTTACCTTTACAAAAAAAGTTCCTTTTCGCGGACGACTTTGAAACACAACTGATCCGTCGTGACGTTCTTTTATAAGGTCTTGCGGATCGAAAATATCTATTAAAAATTGATCTTCTTTTAACTTAATTTCCAACGGTGTATGGTAAGGATGTTGCAAAATTGGATTCTTTTCAAGATAAAGATTCCCTTCTCCGACAATCTCTACTTTAAAATCTTTTGCTTCCGGCGCTTCAAATATGATATATGGTTGGCCGATAGAAGCCGACTTTTTATCCCATTTCACTTTTCGATTGTTTACTTGGACTGAGATTATCTTTCTGAAATTTACAGGCACCTCCATCGAAAGTTTCAACGAATGATCATAGTTTGTACGGATTGTATAGGAAAGCGTTTCTCCTTCTTTTTTGTAATCGTAGCTCCATTCCGGCAAGCTAAGTTGCGCATATTCCCATTCAGCAGGAAAGCCCGGACGTATATGAAATAATCCATCCATGAGTTTGGGATGTACCCCGAAAAGCCCTTCTACAAGTGTCCGAGAAGCAACGCCTATAGGATCTGCAAAATCGCGGTAAAGTTCTCCCCTAAAAGCGTCATAATGGGATAGTTGTTGAAAATTTCCAGGACTAATGCCATGGTACATGCTCTCGATTAAATTACTTTTCCACAAAAGAAAAGCATCTTCATTCCTTCCCGCTTGCCAAAACGCGAGCGAAGCCTGCAGATTCTCAGCCAACGAAACGTTATTTATAGACCAGGTATAGGGTTGCCAATTTGTGCTGGCCAAAGTATACAATCCATCATGCTGCTGACCTTGAACCGATATAGGTATTTTTGGTAAATGATTTTGGATATACTGAAGATTTTGATAATTTTCAAACTCGTCAAGTAAGAAGGCATCGGCCACGTGGTATATTGTCCAAATTCCAGGTTTGTCATGTAACAGCTTATTACCCAACATATCTTTAAACTCTGCAAAGTGACCTAAATGCGGCATCCATAACTTAGTTTTCAGCGCATTGCCGATCTTCTCAGCCTCTTCTTCATACAATGATGGATCTTTTCCCAAGATACGGGCAAGTTTTGCAGCTGCCGTATTCGCCCTGAAATTATAAGCAGAAGTATGAGTCACCCCGCCTCCCGAGTATTGCAAACCATCACTCGCCCAAATGGCGCAATATGCGTCATATAGCCCGTCGCCGTCACGATCGAAATTTCGGCGTTCCCAAGCTAAATGCCGTACAATCGTCGGCCATAGCTCCTTTAAAAAGTTACGATCGCCCGTTTGATCAAAATGTGAAAATATCTGATCAAAAAAGACTAAGTTCATATCGTAATGATGTGCGACACTGTTATCATTAGGGTTACGCGAAATATACCCACTACTAAACACAGACGTTCCCAATTCTTCAAGATGCCGAGCGAGATGAAGGGCTGTATCCATGACTATTGGACCATTTTCTGGAGCGATCACCTGTGATTTAGCATAACTAGTAAAATGTGTCTTCGCCCGATCGTGCCACCCTAAAGCGTCTGCGACATAGGCTCCACGCCACGCATTAAGCCGCATCCTCCAGGCGACAGCGCCGTGCAAAAAAGTCGGATTCTCCCAAATACCATCGGCCGCTATAGCCATTGTTGCACCAAGATTGTTAATAAACCGATCTGGTGTATGAAGTTCTACACGGTTCGCTAATTCAATTCTTTTGGCCTCAGCGTCCGCAAAAATTTGTGCCTCATTCTTAGGAACCATCCCATCTGCAGGCTTAGCTATTTGAATATATATAGGTTTTTTAAGACTGTTGTAACGAGCATAGATCAACGGGCTAAGGCTTGCGGTGTCGCCATTCAATTGCCCTTGAGTTTCCCACAACACAGCATCCGAAAGATATAGCTTATCGATTCCCGTAAAACTACCCTGCAGAAACTGTTCAGACTCGCGCCGTCCTAAATAGCGAAGATCAAATACATTTTTATTGCATTTATAAACATTGTTTTTACAATATTCCCCCAACAAGTAAAACCCGGATTCAGGATCGGCTCCAATATCACCATTTCTACTAAAACGCTTGCCACTTGCGCCTCCGAATATTGCCAGTAAACTAGTTCCCGCCGGCACATCGATGGCTTCAACACGAACGACTATCCCCTCACGGTCGGCCTGTGCCAACACGACAATATCGAGATACCCTTGCCCTAGGTAGGGATCCCTAACTCGATAAATCATCGAGCCTGGCCGATACCGTGTTTGGATTTGTTCAGCTAGAATAAGTTTCTTAATACTATCTTTTTGTTGCAGGGCGAATTGCAAATTACCGCCCATTCCTGGCATATATAAAGCAAATTCTGGTAAATCCCCGGCTTCCACGCGAGAGGCTCTGTTATCGCCATACAGTGCTCGGTTAAATCGATATTTTCCATTTACCAAAAGGAAATCGCCTTGATCCTCCGTATAGTGTAAGTTACGGTCAGTATTTTGCCAATGCTTTGACTGTCCTTCCACTTTCCCGACACATACTATCAAAGCTAACAGGCAACTGGTAACAATTTTTTTTAGCATAATTATTTAAATGTGGTAACTGGACTGCCGTTTATTAGCACCTTCTCTAACTTAACATCGCTCAGATAATCCACTTTAAAAGGTTCTTCTACCCCATTTATCACACAGTTAATCATCGTTAACCCTGTTACCGGCGAGGATTCATATGCTCTAGAAAGAACGCCATATTTCCCTCCGTCTTCCACAATTAGATTTTCAACCCAAATATTTCGGATCGTAGGAATGTGTTTCCCGGGTTTTTCATAAAACATATTAAACCGTACAGCAGCATCTTTATATGTTCCAACCTTAGTATTGTAAAAAAAGACGTTCTCGACAGTCCCCCCCCTACTAGAGCTTGTTTTGATACGAAGCGCACGGTCTAGATTCGGACTGTCCATTTTGTTGTTAAGCGAATAAATATTGCGTGCGCCTCCCGCAATTTCACTTCCAATAACGACTCCACCATGGCCCTCTTTCATGATGCAATTTTCAATGATATGGTTCTCTGCTGGCCGACCAATATTACGGCCATCTTCGTCACGGCCAGATTTTATCGCTATGCAATCATCCCCTGTATCAAAAAAGCAGTCCTTGATCCAAACATTTTTGCTGGCCTCCGGATCGCAACCATCATTATTAGGCCCATGGCTCACTATACGAACACGCTCTATCAAGACGTTCTCACACAGCACTGGATTCAGATTCCACATTGGTGAATTAATTAGTTTTACATCTGCAATCCAGACGTTCGTGCATAGATAAGGCTGTACAAAATTGGGCCGTAAGAAATGTCCATCGCCGTAAACCCTAGTTTTCGCATCCACTTCGTCGGCCATTTGTTGGTGTAAACGAGCTCGAGCAGGTTTTTGTTCCCCAGGACGAGACTCATTCCAACCATAAGCGCGTGCTCCACACCAATACCACCAATGATCTTTGTCCGCATTTCCATCAAGTAGACCTTTACCGGTTATAGCAATGTTCTTCTCCTGGTAGGCGTAAATAAAGGGAGAATAATTCATACATTCCATCCCTTCCCATCGTGTAAACACTATCGGATAATCAGAACTATCTCTAGAAAAAAGTAACGTAGCACCCTCACTAACATGAAGGTTTACATTGCTTTTAAGGTAGATTGCTCCTGTTAAAAACACCCCTTTGGGCACAACTACCCTGCCCCCACCTTCTTGGCTACAGGTAGCGATCAGGCTATTAATAATTTCCGTGTTTTTGCTTGTACCGTCGCCTTTAGCTCCGAAATCTGTGACGACATAATCTTTATCTCGAAATGTCGGTTTTACGATCTGCTGTTTCAGGTCTTCCACTTCATTCAATATTTGTTTGGTGTCTGTCCACTTATTTTGCTGACCAGAAACACTTCCAAACAATATGCAAGTCATTAAGTATCCGATAATTCTTTTCATAATTTATAGTTTTCGTAAAATTTTACAAGGTGTACGACTGTATCTCAAATACAACTGTGGTCGAAGTTTCCGAACCACCTCCCTGGCTTGCTCCAAATAGGAACTCCGGTTCGCCTGAGCGGGGATTCAACAATAACATCGGACGTTCTAATCGGCCGAATCGCTTCAAGTGCATTGGGGCAGATCCTTCATGGAGATAAGCTGGCATATCGAGGTAAGATACTTTTGGTTCCGTCCACTGTAACCCATCTTTCGAGGCAAGTAACAAACCATATTCATGATTATAAAATCCCATATCCCGAGCAATCATATAATATTCGTCATTTTGTTTCCAAACGAAAGCATCTTCAAGTTGCGCATTAGCAGGATGATTCGAAAAATCGATTACTGGGTTCTCCTCTTGTTTATAATACGGCCCTTCAGGCCGATCGGCTTTTGCTAAACCATATTTCCGATTACCCCGAACGGTTCCCTTCGCTTCCAAATATTCCTTTGTATTCCATGATTTATAGAAAAGCCAATATTTCCCATCCGTCCCTTCAATAAAGGCTGGATTTGTTGTACAGTGATCATCCCAAGCGCCCTCAATACCGGGTAACAAACAAGGAGCGTCAGGACGTTCCCATGGCCCTTTCAAACTTTTCGATTTCGCAACCCCAATACGCTTTGTGTCGGTTTTTCCGTTGGAATTACCCATATAAAAAAGATAATACGTTTCTCCAACCTTCTTTATCAAGGGATTATGACAAGTCGTGCTATCCCAAAAACCCTCGCGAGGAGATAGTATAACTGATTGGTGAACAAACGGATCGTATGGTGAATCAGCAATAGCATGTGCAATTTCAGATCCCCGAATCCAACCACTCATTCCTTTATCTTTTCTCCATCTGGAATAAAATAAATGGACTTTCCCATCTTCACCCCATATCGGAGAGGAACACCATATATAATAATCGGCTAATTGTAATGAACGACCAATGGGCCGTAAAACAAATGCTGGCTGTTGATATTCTAACGTAACCAAAGATTTCCCCAGAAGCCTAGGGCCGAAAAGTAAGCTGGATATGATAAACATACCAGATTGGATAAAATATCTCCTACTTTTCTTCTCGACGTCCTTACTTTTTACGTTCATCATGATTACTATCTGCTCTTTTGGTTTTACAGGTTTAGCTCGCAATATATCAAAATCACTTATGTCGCGTATCCTGCGCTGTCCTGCCAACAGACCTGATTCGTCTCAAAACCCGGAATAGAAACAATGCTGGCGAAAGTCTAACACATTTATTACAATGGCTGATCCGGAGCATCCTATTTCAACTCAAGGATGAAGCAATTATTTTATGAATGAAAAAAAACGCCGGTCGACTTTATCCTAATAAAGTTAAATAAGCCGTTTTTAGGCAGCTTATTTAACAGTAAATACATCTACTTCAAATGGATATCATTTTTAAAAACCATGATTTTGCATGGCTTGTTTTTCGTCATTGCTGAGTGGCTTACCATCCTTTTGAACCACATCAAGAAAACTTTGAGGAATCGGACGGTAATAATGTTTATTTTCTGACGGAACAGCCTCATTACTAAATGTTAATGCTCTTTTTACTAGTGTCTTGGTACGTGCAAGATCCTCCCACCGCATCAATTCTCCCATTAACTCTCTCGAACGCTCGTTAAGTATAAACGCGACGAATTTCTGTTCATTTGAGTTCACCCCTAGGGCATCATAAAATTGATCCGTCGCGTTCCAAATTTCTGATATTGCGTCTAAACGCATCTCGTTAGTGGTAGCTGCCGTTGTTTCACTGATATTGTTCGATTCAAAATACGTGTTTCTATCAGAAAAAGAAATCAATGAACCTGCTGAGACAACATCGTTCGTTTTATATGCAACACCACCGTCCACATACAGCGAACGGTCCTCGCCCTCTTTATAGGCAGCTCGTTCACGAATGGTATTAATATAAGGTAGGGCTAACTCGTACTTCCCCTGACGTCCGAGCGCCTCTGCAACGATAAGGTAAGTTTCGGCTACACGCGCCAAGATACCGTCTCTATATCCAGTTTGGCTGGCAACTGAATTTCTGGAGCCATCCGCAAATTTAGACATTGTCAAATAACGACTCGCGTCGTAATTCCCGTGGTTTCCTTTGAAATCTTTATTATTTCCACTGAAATAACGCACAAACATGTGTGGTGCGCGCAGCTTAATATTATCCTGTGTATAACGGTTGTCGTCTGCATTATTAACTATGTATTTAATAGAAACTTCCCCTCCCTGGAATTTCGGCTTGTTTACCAATGCAGGGCTAGGCGCGCTAGCGACATCCCAAACAGGAGCCGCTTGAGGCTTATTACAAAGATATTCTGTCTTAAAACTCTTCCAGAAACGAGAGTCATTTACACGGTCATATACGTCCACCGAATAATCGGAAGTGCGTAGTCGCTGGAATTCACGTCCCCCAGCAATGTCGCGCTGCATACCAGGTAATGTTTGATAAACAGAGGGAAAATGTAGATGCAACTGATTACCATAACGCCCCGCTGTCGCAACATTATTTGAGAATTTTGCGGCAAGTATCACCTCCGGCAAACGTTCATTCGCACCATCCGGTGTTGTATAATTCCATAAATCACTGAAATTTTGGGCCAAACTGTGTGGGCTTTGTTCGATTACAATCTTACCGTAGTCTACAGCCTTCTGCAAATCTGCTTCCTTGCTTCCACTATTCCAGCTTTCATAAAGTTCACTCGCACGAAAAAGATAGACCTTCGCTAGAAAATGCGCTGCTGCCCATTTCGTAACCCGTCCTTCTTGTCCTCCAGTTTCCGGGAGTAACTCATATGCTTGGCTGAAATCGCTAATTATCTGATCATAGACCTCCTGTTCTGAATTACGGAAAAATTCAAGCTGAACCGTGTACGACGGATCAAGCTTCAGTGGTACTCCGCCATATTGCTTAACAAGTTTAAAATAATTAAATGCGCGCATAAAATACCCCTCACCCAATCGTGTATTTTTGTGGCTTTCATTTGTAAAAACCAAGGGAACCTGTGCTATTACCGTATTAGCAGAGTTAATAGCACCATACATATTATCCCAGACACTTTCGGCCTCACCGGTAAAACTATTTAAAGTGGCGTTGTAAGTTCCCCACATTTCTTTAGTACGATCTCCTCCGATCCAAAACTCATCAGTACCATAATTTGTTGTCGCGTAGGCCCATTCGTAATTAAAATGGTACTTTAGCGTCTGATAAAGCCCCGTAACCAATCCATCAATACCCGCTACGGTCTCGAAGTCACTGGTATTACGAGCGGTTATTAAATCCTCCTTTAAAAAGTCCTTACTGCAACCTTGCACTGCCAGGAGCGGGAGTGCTGCAAACATGCAATACGTATATTTATTTCTTAAAATTTTCATAGTTAATACTTTTACAAACCTATATTCAAACCAAAAACAACTCCTCTATTGAAGGTGGATCCTCCCAAATCTGGATCAATCCAATCTACTTTAGAATATAATAATCCAGGATTCATAGCCTGTACATAAACTCGAAGTTTAGAAAGTTTGAGCCGATCAAGGATGTTGCTACCAAAAGAGTATCCAAAAGACGCGTTTCTGAGCTTAATGAAAGTCCCGTCTTGGTAATTCATCGAACTTTTATAGGTATCACCAGCTGCACTAGCATAATTAGGCGAAGGGTAATTATTAGTCGGGTTTTCTGGTGTCCAATAATCAACGACGCGTTGTGCATAACGTCCCTGCAATACTTCGGCTCCAGATTCAATCATGAAACCTCCTCGTCCGTATATGAAAAATGATAAATCGAAACTCTTATAGGTGAAGGTGTTCCCAAAACCAAAGTTCCAGTCGGGCGTAGAATGACCGATAATTTGCCTATCGTTGTTTGCATCAATGATGTAATCTCCATTCAAATCTTTCACCTTAATACTTCCAGGCACAAAATTCGCATTGTTATCTGCATTAAATTTTGCCATTTCTGCAAGATCCTCTGGGGTATCTTGCCAAATACCTTCTTTTACATAGTCGTAATAAACAGACAACCGCTCGCCAATAAACCAGCCGTTTCCAACTTCGTCCATTTCTCCCAAAGACAATTCATCAATACGGTCTCTACTATGTGTAAAACTTAGCGTCGATTCCCACGAAAAATTTTGGCTTTTTAAGTTTATAGTATTTAAGGTCAGTTCGATTCCTTTATTGGAGGTAGACCCCACATTATCGAAGGTAAATGTATACCCGTTAACGGACGGTATTTCCCGCTGCAACAACAGATTTGTTGTTTTTGAGGTGAAAAAATCCAATGAGCCCGATATACGTGATCCAAGCAGGGAAAAATCAACGCCATAATTAATTTGTGCCGTCCTTTCCCATGCTAACTCTTTGTTCGGCATTGGCTGAGGATCAGCACTTGACGGATCCGAAGGAACATATCCAGGTTCAACAACTGACCCCCATGCATAGTAAAGAGTTTGGAGCCCCCCCAGCGTCCCATATGGATCTACCGAAGAATTTCCAACCACCCCATAACCTACCCGCGCTTTTAGCATATTGATCCAGTTTGCATTTTCCAAGAAGGTCTCTTTGTCAAGCCTCCACGCCACTGCCATCGAAGGAAACCAGTCCCATTTAAACCCATCTCCAAGAACAGAAGAACCATCCCAACGCACCGAACCTGTAAACAAATACTTGCCGCCATAATCGTAATTGCCACGCACCATATACGACGACAATTGACTTTCGACTAAACCTGTAGAAAAGCGATCTAAAGCATCCACAGAATTTAATTGATACCACTTTTGGCTATCCCATGGTAAGTTCGACGCGGTCATCGAGGATGTTTCCGTTCGACTAGATGTCGCGCTTTGTAACAAAGTTAACCCAGCATTATGTTGATTAAATGTCCTGTTATAATAAATTAAGTTATCTAAAGTCCAAGAGAAACGCATGGTATTATTGAGCTGTGCGTAATTTGTAGAACCGGGTTCGCCGGCGCCACGATTTATCGAGTTGGCATCCATATAACGGCCATTTCGATTACTATAATAGTCCGGGCCAAAGTTCACCCGGTACCGAAGACCTTTGATCGGCTCAAATTCAGCAAAGATGTTACCAAAATTCCGCCAAACGTGCCTTTCATTGATGTTATAATTAGCTTCTAGAATAGGATTTTGAATATTGACATCTCCACCAGGAAGGTTAATTCTATTTCCATCGACATCGTAAGGTTCCGCATACGGAAGCATTCCTTGAGCAGCAAAATAAAGATTGCCTGGACCAGTGACATTTGTCGTAGCGAAACCATAATTTTGATCCCCAAAGGTCGTGTTCATAACTGCCCCCATCTTAAACCAATTGACCGGAGTAATATCAACACTGATTTTCCCAGAGTAGCGCTGGTAATCCTGCCCAAGTTGTGTGCCGTCCTGTTTTAGATATCCAAAAGATCCATATGCCTGCATATTTTTCGTGCCGCCAGATGCCGAAAGAATATGATCTTGGGTTATACCCGTTTTGGTCACATAATCCGTCCAGTCTGTTGTCGAAACTGCTGAAGGATTCCAGGTGCCACCTTCCCATCCTTTAGCTATATTAGCCCATGCTGTTGGATCAGAACCAAAGATCTCCTGATCACGTGCCTGATCAGGTTGATTGGGGTATTTCCCGTCTTGACGATATGCATCTCTTCTGAATTGTATATACTTAGCTGCGTCCATCATTTCTGTTCGATCCTGCAACTTTTCAACTGTAGTAGTTCCGGAATATTCGAGCGTCATGCGCCCAATGTTACCTCGCTTTGTGGTAACAATAATTACTCCATTAGCTCCTCGCGACCCGTAGATTGCCGTTGCAGAGGCATCTTTTAATACGTCCATGCTTGCAATGTCTTTTGGATTGATAAACTCAATACCGCCGGAACTAAGGGGAACACCATCAACAACATATAAAGGTGAATTGGAAGCGAGCAGCGATCTATTCCCCCTCACGCGAATAGCCCCCATCTCCCCTGGACGTTCGTTGGACGTAACGTCTACTCCCGCTGTCCTTCCTTGCAGCGCCTGCAAAGAATTCGTTACCGGCATAGCGGTTATTTCCTCGCTGCCGATAGATGTAATTGCACCCGTCAGATCTGATTTTTTAACAACATTGTAGCCGACTACCACAACTTCTTCAACAATTTCATTTAATTCTTCTAAAACTACAGATAGTTTACTTTGGTTTACGTAAGACACCTCCTTTTTCGTATAGCCAACCATGGTAAACACTAAAGTTCCGGCACCAGGTGCCTGAACATTAAATTGGCCGGTATCATTAGTTGATGTCGCAATAGCACTCCCCCTTAAGGTAATAGTAACACCAACCAACGGCTTACCAAACGAATCTTTTACGTCGCCAGAAATCGTAGTTTGTGCCGAGGATGGGAGCCCCGAGAGTAATGCTATAAAAAAAAGCATAAACCGCATCAGTTGCAAGCTCTTCCAGCCATCGATCATTTTTTCTTTCATTTGGGTGATCATGATTTAACTCTTTAGATAATTGATTCTGTTTTTACAAATAGATTGCTACCAAATAGATCGTCAGATCAACTAAAAACCAAATGTCCAGTGTTCATTATCAATAAATTGTACTTTCGACAATTAAAGATTTAACAGAAAAAATGACCTACGCGAGAACAATTCACAGCATGCGTTTATCAAAATATTGTTATCGTTCGGAATTATGTCTAATTGGTCTGTTATTAACCTGTATATTGGTTAGCAAAATACTTTTTTGAATTTCTACTATCCAAGATAGAGATTGGTTGTAGGGGTCGCAACCTGCCGTATCCTGTACCGCCGTGAGACTATTTAGATTGACGGACGGATATTGATATAAAAAGGAACTTCGACTTGTGTCTTTTTTTGCTCAATAATAATCTGCGCAGCATATCTACCCATCAACTCGAAATCGGTAGATATTGTCGTAATACCGTTCAGAATAAACTTCTTCAGGGGAGTCTCATTATAGGAAATAACACCAATGTCTTCACCCACTTTAAATCCCTTTTCGATACATTTCTCAAGAATAAGTACAAGGTCATTTTCTGCGATATTAATGTAGCATTCCCCCTTTTTGATATGCTCCTCTTTTAAGTCATCTACCAATATGTGATCGAAGCCATACTGTTGACAGAATTTATAAAATCCTTTAATGATGGCTTTGGGATAATCGGTGTTGTCCGGAAATACGAGTTTCAAGCTCCGATAACGCGAGAGCGCTTCCCGGGCTTTTTCCAGTGCACCGTAAATATCTTTTTCATAGTTTTCAAAAACCGCATCACATTCCTCCATTCCTTCAATTTTTTTACCCAACAGTAAAAGTTTATTTTCAGGGATGTTTGCCAGCACCTCCACTGCCTGGTCACGCCCCTCTTTAAAATGAGGAAACACGACATATCGATCGTAATGTTTTGTCAGGTTCAAAAGAAGCGTCCGTAAATGGGAAATATCACTGTTATACACAAATAGATCCAGGGAGGCAGCGTCACCAAGCTCTTTTGCGAAAGCATCATAAACAATTTTCTTATGGGCACTAAGCTTATTCAGAAACAAAGCGATCTTTTGTTTACTTATCACTTCTGCATTCGCAACAAAGTATCCCTTGCCGGGCGTGGACGAAATAATATTAAGGGTCTTCAAATGTTTATAACCTTTTTCCACAGTATCTCTAGAGATATCAAGATGTACGCTCAATTCGTTAATGGAGGGCAATATATCACCGAGCATTAACTGGTTATTACGCACACCGTCGATCACTGCATCAGCAAGCTGCAAATACTTAGGTGTTGAGGAAAAGTCACTTATCTGAATACTCTTAATAAAATCAATGTTGTTCATGACGCGAGTTTACATACGGCACGTTAAAGAAACACTTTTTTACATTAATTTCCAATTTTAATTAGTGCTGCAATGCGATCGCAAGAGCTAGATGAACGGACAAAAGAAGAAAAAATAGTTAGTCTCTTGTTGGAGAAACTAACTATTAAAAATATTAAACATTTGTTTACGTCTCGTTGTCAGGCAAACTCGAATTTCAGCCCGATATTCGGATAGATCGGTACGTGAAGAGTTGGTTTTCAGCACCTGTATACCGAGTCGAGGGGCTTACCGTTCGACCTTAACAGTGTTGGTTGTATATCAGCGTGTATTCGTGCCACTCAATAACCAGGATTTTGCTCATATAAACCTGGGCTAGTGTTTAGCTCTGATTGAGGGATGGGATACAATACATAGTTCACATTAAAGCTCTGCATTTGGCGCCCACCATCTTCCGCTTGTATCCAGCTACTCATTGTTTGCTCAACTTTGCCTGTCCGAATTAGATCAAACCAACGCAACCCTTCTCCAACAAACTCATGACGACGCTCTGCAAGCAATTCGTCTTTGGTAACGTCCGTCAAAGTAGCACTGATTCCTGCGCGCTGACGAACCTTATTGACAATCGCATCTACATCTTGCGCTACGGAACCTGCCGCTCCATTTAATACACACTCTGCTTTTAAAAGCAGAAGATCGGTATAACGAAATACGATATAATTTATCGGCCAATCCATACGACTCGTAGTGGGAACGTTATCCAAATCCACGAATTTTTTGATAAATGGGCGGTTTTCTGCCACCGAAGCGTGTACATACCCTTGTTGGATACTAAAATCTTTTCGTATATCGTTTTCCTGAAAGGTATTCATAAGATCTGCTGATACAGGACGGATCGTTAGCCCTCCCTGTGTTGCAAAACCTTTCGATTGAAACCATGTGTCAGGCACGAGTACCCACGGAAAAGTGGCCCCCACAACGGGAGTAGCACCTGTCGTATATTCAATATTAAAAATGACTTCGTCATTATTTTCTTTTGTATAATCAAATATTCCCGCATAAGAATCAAGTAGACTGTACTCATTACTAGCAATTACCTCATTGAATAGCACTACTGCTTCATTCCATTCACCGGTATTCATTCCTGCACCTTTGATTCCAAGATCCGGACCAGAACGAGTCATATAGACGAGTCCCAATAACGCCTTTGCAGCATGTTTATTCGCGCGTCCTTTATCGCCATTCTCGTATTCGCTTTTTGCTGGTAAATAATCCGCTGCAGCGATAAGATCTTCAATAATAAAATTGTAGACGTCACTTACAGAACTGCGAGGGATCTCCTTCGCCTCAGCCGCTTCGACCACCCGATCAATCAGTGGAACTTCGCCGAAATAACGGATAAGATCGAAGTAATAGAACGCACGTAAAAAACGAGCTTCTCCTTCCATCTGCATGCGCATGTCCGTATCGAGGATAACGGACTCTCCCTTCGCCTGTAACTGCTGTAAAAAATTATTGGCCCGGAATATCCCTGTATAATTACTCTGCCAAGCCTCCGTGACATAAGGGTTAGCGTCGAGCGTTTTATGGAAACTATTAATTCCTTCCCAATCCCTTACACCACCGTCGGAGATAGCATAGAGATTATCCGATCGAGTTTCGGAGAGATTCAATAAGCGATCGGGATAACCCCGAACAGAACTGTACACGGCATTTAATCCTTGTGTGAAATCGTTCACCGTGAGAAAATACGTATCAGAGGTCGCTTTAGAAATCGGCTGTTGGTTGAGATCTATATCACAGGATGACAATATCCCTAAACTCAACGCTATATATAATATTTTTCTCATGATAATTAGAATGTCAAATTAATACCAAATGTAAACGTCTTTGGCAGAGCCAACCCGCCATAATCACCTGCTTCGGGAAAGGTCGAGCTTCCGCTGAGATTCGTATTAGCAGACTCCGGATTCAAACCGCCGTCGTATTTATCTTGTCCCCAAAAATTTTCTAGTGTAACGTACAACCTCGCGGCGTTGAGCTTCGAGCTCCCGCCAAGTTTAAGATCTTTGACGTTATAACCAAAAGTTACATTTCTTAGACGCCAATAATCGGACGAATACAACCAATCAGTATTTTTAATTCTACCGAAAGTTGAATAGGCTGCACCTACTCGTCCGGCTCCAGGATCGTCTTCCGAGCGCCAACGATCGCGATAAAAACCTAGTGCATTATCCGTAGCTCCCTGCCCCGTCCGGCCGAGTGCTCGCCCGAGCAAGGAATAGATATGTCCACCTTGTTGTCCTTGAAACAAGATGCTCAAGTCGAAATTCTTATACTTGAAATTATTTGTGATCCCCCAAACGTAATCCGGATTAGGATGACCCACAATTACGCGATCATCGGCATCAATCACGTTATCACCGTTGGTATCCACGTAGCGTGGATCTCCCGCTTTTTGCGTACCATATAAGGCGGCTCCATTATCAATATCCTGTTGACTAAGGATACCGTCTTGTTGAACGACATAAATACTATACATCGGTTCGCCCACACGTAAAACGGAATGTTCAATATCAAAAGACGAAGGAATAAGGATCTGTTGTTGATCGCCAACGAGTTTTGTGACTTCATTACTATTATGCGAAATATTCAAGGACGTCGACCATGAGAAATTACTGTGCTGTATATTGCGTGTGGTTAACTCTAAATCCCAACCTCTGCTAGCTACTTCCCCTGCATTATCTAAAAAGGAAGAGAATCCTGTCGCAAACATCGTAGGTACATTCAATAATAAGTTACTACTATTACGCTTATACCAGTCAAACGAACCTGACAAACGAGAACCTAATACGGAAAAATCCAAACCTACATCGAAAGTTCTCGATTTCTCCCATGTTAGATTGGGATTGATAATATTACTCGGTGCTTGACCGGATGCTAGAGATTCTCCCCAAGCATAACTATAGAAATCAAGTAATGCGATAGAGCTATAATCGCCTATATTATTATTTCCAGACTCGCCATAACTAGCTCTAATCTTCAAGTCCTGGAAGATATTTTTTCCTTTTAAAAATTCTTCTTCCGACAATCTCCATCCTACGGACAAAGAAGGAAACCAACCCCATTTCGTGTTTAAACCAAAGCGAGAAGATCCGTCACGGCGGATACTAGCTGACAAAAGATATTTATCGTTATATGCGTATTGTATACGACCGAAATAGGAAAGCATCAAATTTTTAGATGCTTCGCTAGATGCCACAGTGGATACAGCCGCATTTAAGGTTCTAATAGAACTGTTGGTGTATCCTCCCCGAGAAGAAATCGAAGAGGCATCAAACCTATAATAATTGTAGGCATGACCTAATAATGCATTGATACTATGCTGGTTAACATTAAGGTCGTAATTTAATGTATTTTCGTTGACAAATGTCTGTGCTGTATACTTATTATCCGCTCCATAGGTTCCCTCATTAGGTTTACTTAGCCTGTTTTCAAGGGTACTGCCAACGGTGTATGGCCGAAAAGAAAATGAATTGCGATCGGTATGATCGTAGTTGACCGTAGTTTTAAACGTCAGATTATCCAAAATTTTGTATTGTCCGTATACAGTTGCTAGGATCCGTGTCGTTTTATTCTCCCCAATATGGTTTGTTAACTTGGCCAGCGGATCATTTGTAGAGGTACTCCATGGATACTTTTCATTTTCGTACACATTCGCCATACCTGCTGGTTGTTCTTGCACCGGGCTCATAGAATATACTTGGTGCATAACATTATCTTTGCCCTCCGCACCTGGGTCGTTCTGAATCGAGTAGGTTGGAGCCAAATTCATTCCAAGGCTGATCTTGTCGCTCGCCTTTACGTCAACATTAGCACGAAGTGCGTAATTCTTATAATCAATACCTTTAACGATTGCTTTCTGATCCATATAGTTCCCCGAAACGTAATAATTCACGTAATCTGTACCCCCAGATGCTGCGAGTTGATAGTTTTGAACCAATCCTTTTCGGTATACCTCATCCTGCCAGTCTATTAAATAAAGTCCGGGATAGCCCTGTTCGTCCCAGCGTTCGTCATACATATATGTCGTATTGTATGTGCCTGGAGCAATCCCCAAAATCTCCCGTCTCTCCTCCATAGTCTGAGATGCATTACGACCAGTCGCCGAGGCTACCCATTGCGCATTTATCATTTCTTTGGAACGATCTATCCACTCTGTTGGACTTAACATATCTAATTTCTTATAGGCCTCGGACGCTCCAACATAAGTATTAAAAGAGACTTTAGCTTCACCCGATTTACCCCGCTTCGTTGTGATGAGCACTACTCCGTTCGCAGCACGTGAACCATAAATTGCTGCTGCCGAAGCATCTTTAAGAACTTCTACAGACTCGATATCGCTAGGATTCATATTATCCAATGGGTTTCCAGAGGCGTAATTACCGGATCCATTAGGCCTTTCTGTATTAAGTGGAAAACCGTCAATAACATACAAAGGTTCGCTTCCTGCTGTAATCGATCCTGAACCGCGCACCTGAACACTCATACCTTTTCCAGGAATACCTGTCGTTTGCTTCACGCGCACGCCTGACATCTGTCCGACTAAAGCCTGATCCACCCGCGTAATAGGACGCTCCTGCAAACCTTCCGCATTAAATTTAGACACTGGGGCAACCAAGTTTGAACGGCGTTGTGACCCATATCCGATAACGACAACTTCGTCAAGAAGCTCGTCTCTATCTCGCAAAGCCACTGTAATCGGTTGCATAGAAACTACTTTGAGTGTCTGATCTTGATACTCAACAGATGTAAATTGCAGGGTTTCTCCGACGTTCACCGCAATGCTAAAGGCTCCGTTGTTGTCAGACGACGTCGTCCGATTATTATCCCCCACAACTTTAATTGATGCTCCGGCAATCGGAGTCTGCGAAACATTCTGGACTTTCCCTTTTAAGAGTTCTTGGCCGTAAGCCACTGACCAACAGCAGAACAAAGGAACCAAAAGGTATTTTAACCATTTTTTTGAAAACATAGATTTAATTGTTAGCACTTCCATATATGATAGAAGCAATGATTCCCTAATGTAATAAGTCAAAAAAAAATAACCGTCATGTGGTTTCATGTCCTTCGACTAAATCCTAGCGCCATTCGCACGAAACATAATATTAGCCTTTAACATACCGATCCGAAACAGAAATATAAGTAACAAAATTTCGTGAAAAATCTACTTAATTTATTTGTTCGCTAACCGATTTTCCAAACAAAACACTAGTCAACTAGATAAGAACAGTGGACAAAAACGTTTGCTAACAACCTAAAAATTGTATTTTTATCAGAAAGAGCGATCAAAATTTGAAGATATCTATTGTGTCGCAGTCAATTTCATTTAGCATAAACGCAAAAAACAATGGAAGAAGATCTATTAAATAAGGATGAAAATCAAAATAAAGCTGTAGGATTATCTGTTATACTACTTATTGTCAACACGGTTTTAGCAACCATATCCTTCGGTGGCGCATTTAAATATGACCCGGACAACATAGCAACTCTCTTTGCCTTCTGTATAAGTTTCACCGCTCTTTTAGCAGTATTCGCACTAGGGTATAACCAAAAAAAATACCGTTGGGTAAAATGGGTATTTGCAATATGCTTAGTAGGTACTTTAATCTTACTAGGATTGGGCTGGTACGCTGTCCAATTGGGAAAAGGTTTCAAAAATTAGTAAGCTAAATCATGAATTTCAACAATGTCAACAAAATATATTTGGTTATATTAATCGTGCTGGTCGTACTCGTTACGCTAAAGACGGTGCGGTACAAACCTTGGTACCGGTACTTTTATTCAGCGAGTTGCACTGCACCCCAGGCTTTCCCAGTGCACATTCGCGAGTCCTATTTCATCACCGAGAACCCTGCTGAGAAGATTTATATAGATTATGAAGGCGTGAATTCTGGTAACTCTGTTTGGGGAGAAGACCCCTATTTCCACAAGAGTAACAAAAAACTCCTCGTTCCAAAACACCTAGTCGTCAAATACATAGATTATCACAGCAAACAATTCTTTCGTGATACAATCCTCTTACCTGTGGAGCAAATAAAAACGAACTTTAAAAAAGCCATACAAAAAAATGAAGGTATCGATATCTATCATTTCGGCGAAAATAAAAAGGGGATGACCTTTCTAGTCGGATTTGCAAATGACGGCTATATTATTGTATGGCAACGATCTAAAACAGAAGACAATGTCATTCTAAAAACAAGACTTCACCCTAAGCAACCCGAACGGGACGATTTAACTTATAGCGGAGAAACATTTACATTTCAAGAATACTATGACTATGCTTTTAACGGTATTGCAGATAGTGTTCCCGAGGAATCAGATAACGAACCACAACCGTATGCCCGATATGCCGATAGCCTCGCTCTACCCAAACATTCATACCTAAATTATTAAACTAAAAGCAACTCCACCAATGAAGGCAATAAAGATGAAGGCGGTTATCTATAAAAATAACCGCCGAAATGCTTTGCGCTAATACTCCAACAGCTGTACAGGCCCCCGAAGACCACTATCCAAAATTTCCCAACCACTTGCGTCAAAATCTTTGTAATTGATATTCACGAAATTTATTTCATGATAATTCCGCCAAGAGATCTTGCGTCTATCCATATCTCGCATGCGATTGGCCATTAGTCCAGCAACCTCAACTCGGATCCTGTTACGTCCCGCTTTTAATAAATGAGTTACATCTAATTCATATGGCTGCGACCATAAGATACCCGCCTGTTCACCATTTATAATCAACTTTGCACTTTCAGCAACCTTCCCTAGATTTAAACGGTATGATTTACCTGATTGTTTCTGCAGATTAAACGAAGTTTCATAAGCTGCAGTACCCGCAAAGTTATTGGCTTTCGGATCATCCCAGCTTGTCCAATAATTTAACATATTGATCGTCCGACTTTTAGGCAACTCGGGTCCCCCAACTAGAAAAGACACTTTCCACGGTTCATCCGAAATCTCGAAAGTATAAACCTGATCCATATACTGATATTCGGAGAGATCAATACTTTTGGCAGTGGCCTGAACGATCCACGCATAACCCGAGGGGATTTGTAAACGAATTTCTCCTTGCTCATTCACGGGCAAGGAAAAAGTTCGTCCTGTCTGAGGGTCCAGTAAAACATAGTTTGACTCCTTATTTAAAAGAGCAACATGTGCGTCAACCGTTTTTGAGGTGTGATTGACAAGGTAATAGTAATAACCATTTTCATTCACCCGGCGATTAAATTTCAGACCAGTACGCGTAATAGATTCAGCAAAAATGTTTTCTGTTTCCAGCGCTGAATGTGTATCAGTGGTCAAATAAACTTTACCTTTTCCGTAGCGTGTATATTGATTGGCGTCCTGATCGTTAAATTTCAAGGTTCCCAAGAGCTTTTTGAGTACCGCACGTCGCTCGGATAAATTAGCGAGACCATGTACATCTTGAGGCAGTGATTCGAATATCACTGTAGCACCATTATGAGCGAGCTTCAAAATGGCTTCGAGCGTATGCTCGGAAAAATAGCGGCTTGCCGGAATATACAGCGCTCTATATGGACGCGCTGCATCTGCCGTTTGAATTTTATTAGCTGATACTTTAGAACCTGATAATATCTCATCGCTTACAAAATCGAAACTATATCCTCTGCGCTGAAGATTTAAGCTTTGTTTGTAAAATTCAGTTGGATGGAGCCACTCATCAACATGATGAACCGACAATGTTTTAAACGCACTATTTGTATCATGCCATACGTCATAAATCGGCCAATAGACTAACAGTTCGTTATCGGCCTTCGTTGTTTGTAGTATTGACTGAACGCGTGTGACGTATTCGTTGAGCCCCTTCAGATGTGGCCAGAAAGAATTATTCGTCGTGAAGTTTACCGAAGCATAAAATAACCAACCTGGATAGGAAACGTCTGACGGTGAATAGGTGGTGCCATGGTAATAAACATGGTTTACCCCTGCTAAAAACAGTTGCTCTACTTCGGGCTTAGCTTGTGAAAGTGCAGTCTTAAAATGTTCGGTCAACCAAGTAAACGTTTCTGAACTAGTGTACTTTTTCCCTGATATATGGGTTGCAGAAGAGGCAAACTTAAACATCATCGGGTCGGGGTCGACATTTCGCACATCGGCGGAGTCCCGTCGTAGACCAGGAATATCAAAAGCGCTCGAACCAAAGGTTTCGCACTCGGCTATATCGGTACTCGCATATAAATCGATTAAATTTCCTGGGGAACCGTGAGCCTGATTTCGGGACATAGCACCATATTCATGCGCAAACTTGGTAAAGGGGATCAAAAAATTCTCTCTCAGTATTTCGCTAACCACCTCACGGTAGTCAGCTTTCACTCTTTTCTCTATTTCTGAATCATTCCCCAGTCCCGAAAATGCAAGCAAATGATCTTCTAACTTATAATTCTTCCGTCGAAAAAATTCAACTAGAAATCCCTCTGTCCAATTTGCACCATATACTTCATAACTGTCGTTAAAAAAACTCGTAAGCGACAACTTACGACTTTTAAAAGCATCTCTAAATCGATCGAAATATGCCTGTACAGATGTTGACCCTAGATGATCTAGCGTAAAACCTTCCCCTCCTGGGGCAGCACGTTTCACTTTTTGCCGAGTCCTACCAGAAAACAAAGCGATAAGCTTCATATCTTGAGGGGCCGTCCATGTTCCGGTAGCCTTTTCAAGAAATTTATCAAGGTTAATCTCCTTTTCTGAATTATCAAAAGCGCGCAGCGCTTTCAGATGTACAAAAGTCTGTTTCGGATCACTCACTTTTATAGGGAAATTTA
>NZ_JABMCQ010000230.1 GCF_013179575.1 Sphingobacterium shayense
TGTTGGCGGGGAGCATTATTTTTTTGGGGGCGATGTACTGCCAGAACCGGAAGAAATATTTAAAAACTTTATTGCCAAGTATGACTTTGATGGACGTAAAGCTCGTGATTTGCGCACGGAATATTGGGAACAGGGTAGGGAAAACGATTGGGTATATCTATTTTATCACTCCAAAAGTATCGCAATAGGTAAAGCGGAAAAACGTGAGGATGGAAGCTTTAAAATTGTCGATGTAGCGACGCAATAAAAAGGAGTGGTACACTTTCACTTCCTTTTGTTGGCTGTCGAGCATCGGGCCTTACTTTAAGCGGAAGGTGAACGCGTCTTTAAAGATTGAAATCTCATTCGACGTTTTCCGAGCCCCTACAAATTTCGATTACTATCTGAAACATCACTTTGTTAGGTTGTTGGAGCCGTCTTGGCTATAAGTTATCTTTATTTTTTGTTATGTTTGTTCAACTGTACAGTGTATTTGAATTAAATACGAAATCAATTAAATTTTAGTGCTATGTCTATAGTTAGAGAAAGTGACTTGATTGGGATTGGGAAAAAATACCAAATCGAGACCGAGGCAGGTGACAACATGGTTGTAGTCATTCATGATGATGGTAAACGTGAGTTATACCGCTCGGAAAACGAGGACAGTGAAACCCACTGTGTCATGACGCTCTCAGATGAGGAGTCGAGACAGGTTGCCGGCATAATCGGTGGACTATCCTACAAGCCAAAAGCCCTTGAGACGATGGAATTTGCATTGGACGATCTACGTATCGAATGGTATAAGGTTGGGGAAGCTAATGACGGAGTAAATAAAAGTATAGGAGAACTTGAGGTTCGTCAACGTACTGGAGCTTCGATTATAGCAGCCATTCGGGATGATGAAACCATCATTAACCCTGGGCCTGAATATCGGATAGCGCCAGGGACGACATTAGTGGTTGCAGGCAAGAAAACGAATATTAAACTATTAAAAGAAATCTTAATATAATTATATGTTGTCACCTACACTTGTATTAGAAGTTGGTATCGCAGTATTTCTAGTCGCTATCGTTGGGCTTTTGGCCAATCGGCTTCGATTTTCAGTGATTCCGTTCTTTATAATTGTAGGTATGCTGGTTGGCCAACACGCACCGCAACTTGGCATCATTGATCTGACGTTCACAGAAAGCAAACCCTTTATCGACTTCATGGGGCGCCTAGGCGTTCTTTTTCTTTTGTTTTATTTGGGGCTTGAATTTTCGGTTGGACGATTAATGAAGTCAGGTAAATCCATCCTAACGGGAGGGACTATATATGTTGTGCTTAATTTTATTTCAGGGCTGTTAATAGGTTGGCTTATGAATTTGCCGTTCAAGGAACAAATGGTACTTTGCGGAGTAATGACAAGTTCGTCAACGGCAATTGTAGCAAAAGTACTTACGGATCTTAAACGTACTGCGAACGCTGAGACAGAGATCATAATGGGAATGATTATGTTTGATGATCTTTTTATCGCGATGCATATATCGTTTTTATCCGGTCTTATTCTCAGTGGCGATGGTAGCTTTTGGACGGTTGCGGGGACTTCGGTTCTGGCACTAGCGTTTATTTTGACTTTTTTGATTTTAGGACGGAAGCTAGTACCGCTTATTGATAAACTTCTCCAAGACAAAACGCCAGAGCTATTCATACTTATTGTGTTTAGTCTCTTGTTTATTATTGCCGGTTTTTCTGAAACTATTCATGTAGCGGAAGCCATCGGCGCCTTAATGGCGGGATTAGTATTTGCTGATTCGAAGTATATTAAGAAGATTGAAACGATGATTTCCTCTTATAGAGATTTCTTTGGGGCGATGTTTTTCTTTAGTTTTGGGTTGTCGATCGACCTGTATTCTTTGGGAGGCGCTGTCGCTTGGGGGGCATTGGCTGCAGTAGTTACCATCATTGGGAATTTGGCGTCTGGTTATTTTGCTGCTCGCTTCTCAGGAAGAAAGCCTAAGTCTTCGTTCGATATTGGATTCACGTTATCTGCACGTGGAGAGTTTTCTATTATCATGGCGAATATAGGGAAGGCAGGTGGCCTGTTGCCTGTTCTTCAGTCTTTTGTGGTTGTGTATGTTTTGATTTTATCTATTGTTTCGCCACTGCTGACCAAGGAATCTCGTAATTTATGGAATGCTCTTTTCGGTAAAGATCCGATTATAGACAAACCGCGTAAAACTTTAGAGCAACTGGAGGAAAAACAAACTTCTTCTTCCTGATTAACGGTTTAGATTAACGTCCCTATCAGTTACACGAGAGTAAAAAAGGATTTCTTTAAAGAAATCCTAACTCAAGCTTCGCTTCTTCGCTCATCATATCCTTTGTCCAAGGTGGATCGAATGTAAGTTCCACGAGTGCTTCTTTTACCCCCGGTATTTTTGCAACCTTTTCTTGGACTTCATTCATTAATTCTCCTGCAACTGGGCACCCTGGAGCAGTTAGGGTCATGACTATTTTAGCAACTCCATCTTCTTTTGTGATGATTTCGTACACTAGGCCGAGGTCAATGATGTTCGCCGGTTTTAGTTCTGGATCATAGACGGTCTCAAGTTGTTCTTGGATCGCTGCCGCTAGATTCAGTTTATCCATTATAATAATGCTCATGTTTTAGTTCTTTAAAGAGGCAATTACATCACTGTATATTGCCAATAATTTGTCCATATTTTTGTCAAGACGATAATGCTTTTGGTATTCAGCATTACAGTTGATGCCTATTTCTTGCTTTTTCGCGCTGTCGAGTATATCCCACTCCCGTAGAGTATCCTGTACTGCGCTGTAATCGAAGGGGTCAAATAGTAAACCCGTATACAAAGGTAACACCATTTCTTCTAAAATACCAATTCTACTAGCAAGCACAGGTGTGCCTTGTGCATACGCTTCGACGATCGTCATGGGCATGCCTTCGTAACATATCGAAGGTACAATTAGTGCGCCGGCCTGTGCGATCGCTCGTGAAAGTTCATTTGCTGGTCTGAAGCCTTTGTAATGAATGTGGCCAAACTGCTTATCAAACTTCTCCACAGCTTCCTGTTGTGGACCACTTCCATAAACATCGATTGGGATTTGAAGAGGGGCGATAGCATTTAAAAGAGGGAGGATACCTTTTTCTTCGGCCAAACGTCCTATGTAAACAAACTTATTTTGGCGCGTATCGTTCAAAGGCATAGCATTTATACTATTTGGTCGTACGGTAAATTGTTCTGTGTTACCGTTTGTAAAAGTCGAATCTAAAAATTTACCTTTTGCAAAATCTGAAAGCACAATGAACCGGGATATTTTATCCCAAGTACCTATTTTTCGATGAAACCAATAGGTGAATGCGGTAATGAAGGTTTTGAGTAGAGAATTATCCAAAACACGTTTTCTGACGGCGGTCCAAGGGAAATGTTCTTGTAGACTTTTTGTGAATATTCTACCTTTATGGAAAAGACTAGCTGACGGGCACAATAAACGGTAATTATGTAACGTCATGACTATCGGTATCTTCAATTTATCAATTGCGCGTATCACCCAGGGGCCAATCGCGTAATGAAGGTTATGAATGTGAATGATATCAGGACCAAACGCTTGAACTGCCTTGCTAATCTTCGTCGCTGTGGAAAAGTTAAAGGGGTAACTTAGAAATTGGCAGGCTCCCTGTAATCCTTTTTTATTTAGTTCGGTGTATACTTCTACCTGGTGCACTTTTGATAATTCGTCAACTTCTTGGCGAAAGACCGTATCCTCGCCTCCGGCATGTTGGTAGAAATTGTGAATAATAAAAATACGCATGGATACGGGTTTTTACAAAGATAAGGTTTCCAATTGATACTCGTCTTTTTGTCGTACGGGCGGTTTCTTAAGCTACCTTATTTTTGGGCTTAACGTTGTTGTCGAGGAGAAAAAATATAATATGTATCTTAGCCTATCATTTTTTTTATATGTTTCAAAATCTAACACACGCAAAGCTTTTTCAAGAATATTTACACGAAACCGCGTTTCCTGATCAGCCGTCGAATTTGTATGACCCGGTACGATATATTTTATCGTTATCTGGGAAACGCATACGCCCACTACTCGTTCTGATGGGAGCTGAATTGTTTGACGAAACCAAGATAAGACCAGCCCTTCCAGCAAGCCTAGCAGTCGAATTTTTTCATAATTTTTCACTTATCCATGATGATATCATGGATAAAGCTCCTCTGCGGAGGGGTCAACCGACCGTTCACCAAAAATGGAACAATAACGTTGGGATACTTTCAGGAGATGCACTACTCATCAAAGCATATCAACAGATTGCTATGTGTCCTGTCGATAAGATTGATTTCCTACTTCCTTTGTTTAATAAAACCGCGCTTGAGGTGTGTGAAGGCCAGCAATACGATATGGATTTTGAAGATAAAGCAATTGTAAGCGTGGCTTCTTATGTTGAGATGATCCGATTAAAAACGTCCGTTTTGCTAGGATGTGCTTTGCAAATGGGGGCTATTATCGCGGGAGCTGATTCGAAGGACCAACAATTGATATATGATTTTGGTGTGAATATCGGTGTTGCGTTCCAGTTACAGGACGATCTTTTGGATGTGTATGGCAATCCCGATATGTTCGGAAAACAAATTGGTGGTGATATTTTATCAAATAAAAAAACGATCCTTTATACCAAATTGAAGGAACTTATCTCTGACGAGGATGTGGCACTGCTGGATGAACTTTTGGCCCATACCGTAGATACTGAACCAAATAAAGTAGAAATGATGAAAGCG
>NZ_JABMCQ010000231.1 GCF_013179575.1 Sphingobacterium shayense
TAATCATGAAAGCCATCGGCGAAGGTAAGCTGACTCCTTACAATCCAGAAGATGACTCGTTTAAAGACAAGTTTTCTGCCAGTGAGGGAATGGCTAGGTTCGCTGACTCCGTTTTAATTCCGATATTTGACGACGAGGGTAATCAGATTGATTCGCGTATGGCGTTAAATGAATTCAACCCGGAAAAGGTTACCAAATTTAGAATTAAAGAAGATATATTTTTTGATAAGCAGCGTGGCCGGTTAGAGACCCGTATAATAGGTGTTGCTCCTCTAATGAATATCACTACCTCTGCAGAGCTCGCGCAGTCAGTGGGTTCTACTCCAGCGTTTTGGCTATATTTCCCACAATTACGCTATGCATTAGTAAAGGTAGATATTTCCGATCCAGATCGTGGTTTATACGATATGACGATGGATGATTTGTTCGTACAACGCAAATTTGCAAGTAAGATAGTTCGAGAGTCCTCACCGGGTATGTTGCAACAAGCACAGTATGCCGGCGGAGATAGTCTCCAAACAGATAACGCGGGCTCACTTGAGGATAAGCTTGATGCCTATAAAAAGAAGCTTTGGAAAACACCTAAAGGCGTAGACGTAAAGAATCTAGAAGGTTATGAACGAGACTTGAAGCTTCAAGAAGAAGAAAAGCAACGTCGCGAGCAACTGGAGCAACAACACCAAGAAAGCCAATCTCGTCAAGAACAACAATCTGAGCAACAGTTTGAAGAACTTCTTCAACAAACTGAACCTGTCGAAGAAGGTACAGAAAATGTCGTTCCTGAAGGAGGCACTACTGAAGAAAGCACTGGCGGCGTGACCGAAGAATTTCAGCCTTAATATATTCTGATTAATTTCGCTATAAAAGAGTAATTGATATGCCCCCGAGAGCTTTTTTTGGGGGCTTTTTTAATGGTAAGAGCTAAATTTAGTCCTTTCGCATTCGTCCCCATTGGTTCACCCCGCATGCCTTATTTAAACAAGCTATCCAATGTTTGAAACCGAATACTTCTAACGATATAGTTGTCTGTTATCATTACCCTCGCATATTACGTTCATCACAGTAATGTGCTTCGAGTTAAATGAGTAATTGACTTTTTCCTCTTAAAAATATATAGCGAAGGATAATTAAGGTAAAAGTAGGAGAGGGGGCTATGCTGTGTAAAGTACAAGAGGCCACCGAGAATCTATATGGAGTAAGTCAGCCCCGTTAGCACGGAATCGGAAAGGTGGGAGATTAAAGTTTCGGAACTTCTTTGTGAATGAGAAACCAAAAGGGGGCTACAATTAAGTTGCCCCCCTTTTATCCTGTATTGACCAAGGATTTTAATAGTTAGTTTGCTGATAATGCTACAGCATTTAGTTGTCTGGGCGTGCCGTCGGGTCCTACAGCGATAATATTATCAAATATCACGCGCGTTCCAGGCGTTATTCCGCTCAGCGCCTTTTTCATTGACGAACTTAAGTTGTTTCCAGAAGTAGATAACACAATGGCGTCAGCTCTTGGTTTTGCGATGATCATCGAAAATTTGGTGACTCTAAAGGTCGCATCGAAGTCAAAATTATCTAATTTCGCAAAAATTGCATTTTGTGCTTTAAGTGCTACTGTTGCCATTGAACCGCCTGTCTTTCCTGCAAACTGCGCGATAGGGTCTGGAATCCTCTTGACACGAAATTCAGTCGTGCTTAGAGTTTGAGTCTTACCAGGTGCTACTTCGGCAGAAACCGAAATTCTTGCTGTCCCAGGTGAACTTACTTTGACGTTATATTTACCGTTTGATCCACTGATGCTTCCACCCGACATGCTGACCTTAATATTACTTGTTGGTGTTCCTGGAGCAGAAACCGATACAGGGTTGTTCACGCCGATATATAGTACATTCATCTTATCGGGTGAGACAACCGCGGATGGTCTCGCTACTTGATAAGTTTGCTGTGGCGTCCGGTACTCTTTTATCGTACCATCGGTTTGTTTAACGTTGATAATACCGGTCCAAGTAAACAAACCTTCTTTGTTAGTAGGTACGTTATATACGCCTTTGCCATCAACCACATTTAGATTAGATCCATTTACGCTAATCGCGGTTTCTGATTTAGAGTCGTAAGCTGTTAAAAATACTTCTGCCGTGTAGGGTTGCCCTTGTACTAGATAAGATGTTGGAGCGACGGCGACTGCCGCAAACTTGTCTAAGTTCACAACAGCTTGATCCATTTTTCCTAAAATCAGCTTTACCATATCTGATTCAGCATTCTGTGCATCAGTCTGTATCTTCGTGAGGATCGTCATGGCTGCGGTCAGTGGCGTGCCACCGCCGAAATTAATTTCTTCCCACCGACGTTTGCCGTTTACCGGTTTTGCTGGGTCATTGGCCTCGAGCGAAAACGCGACGGATTTTTGTTCCTCTGGAGTTAATAATGCGAGAAGCTTGGCGCGTGTTTCGTTAATTTTTTTCTTTAATTCATCGCCTTTTTTCCCATTGATCATCACATTTTGAACAATGTCCTCGTTCTCCCGTCTAGCTAGGTCACCAGTTTTTTCGTCATAACCACCGCCTTGTTTCACAAACTCTTCCTTAATAGAACCAATATATTGATCGAGTTCTTGAACTATTTTTTGTGCATTTTTTGCTTTATCATAAATCGGTTTTGCCCGATCGGGTTCGTCTTTTAATTTTGTGCTTTCAAATGCAGTAAATAATTGCTGAACGGAATTATTTACATTGGATTTAGATGTTTCTAAACTGTTGTTAATATTTTTGAAGGCATCCAAAATTGAATCGGGTACATTTAATGCGAGCATCGCAAGCAAAACGAGATACAATATACCGATCATTCGTTGCCTTGGTGTCTCTCTTCCTAATGCCATAGTTTTTCTTTAAATTTTGTATTGGATGAATTACACTCTAGGCTGGTTCATTGCACTCAACATGTTGCCGTAAACGGCATTTAATGCGTTAAGGTTCTTTGCCAATTTATTTACCTCGTCTTTGAAAGCTTTGGAATCGTCGAGCGATTCATTGAAGTTCTTCATTGTAAAGCTTAAATTTTCATAAAAATGATTCATTGATTGTAAGTGAGATGCTGATTCTCGAAGCTCTCTTTCGTACATCGTATTTAACTGGCCTAAATTATTAGTTAATTGTTGTACTTGTTGATGGTATCCTGTTGTGTCTGTATTCGTCTTAGACATCTCCACGAGGTTTGCAGATGCTTTTTCGAAAGCTAGACTTAAATTGTCAAATTTTGACGAAGCCGAGCGCAATCTTTGGGTAAAATCTTCTGTTGCCAAGGAAATGTCGCTGATTTTGTTTATCGCTGAGACTTTTTCGCCAAAATCTTTAAGCCCACGTCCTAAATTTTCGATAGCTGTATTGTCAATATTCGCATCGGCGAACATTTTGTCTAGTGCTGCAGTCGTCGAAGGCCCGTTGTTTGTGTGTGCTAGCTGCATAGAACGGGTTGGTAACTCTCCTTGAAAATTTTCGTCTAATTCAGGATAGACTCTAGCCCAATTTGGTTCTTGTGGAGGAGGGGTGAAACCCATCAGGAAGAATAGTATTGCTTCTACGATTAAACCAAGACCGATCATGTAGTTTGCTGTAGATCCTCCAATATGTAGTATCTTAAAAAGCACACCAATAATTACAATACTTGCTCCCCACGAAATGGCAACATGAAGCCATCTTGAATTGTCTCTCTTTTTGCTCATAATCTCAATTTTGATTGACCCTGAAAAGGGTTTTTTAAAATAGTTTTTAGTTGAATTACACTGTTTTTTATTAATGTGTACATCCAATACAAAAATCGCTCCGAATTATTATAAGGTGTCTGGTAAAATTGTGTAAAATAAGCTAAGAAGTGAAAAAACCAAAATAAATTGATGCGATCTATTCGTTAATGTTACGCATAGATTATCACGCTGCTGATCGTATATCTTTCTGTTTCAGATTGTATAAAACAAGCAGCCTATTCTATTCATAAAAAAATGACGTGTATTGAAATTCGTTAGACCGCTTTAAAACTACAAAAATCGAAGTGATCGTTCACCATACCCACCGCTTGCATGTAAGCGTAACATATTGTTGTTCCGAAAAACTTAACTCCACGTTTTTTTAGGTCTTTGGAAATTGCGTCTGATTCACTACTGCTTGTTTTTGCGTCGTTTAACGTTTTCAAACTATTAACAATTGGGCTGTTATTTGGTAAGAAGGAGTATAAGTAGTTGTAAAAGGAACCAAATTCTTTTTGAATTTTCATGAATATTTCCGCGTTGCTCACTGCCGAAGTAATTTTCCCCCTATGTCTAATAATATTTGGATTTTGAACAAGTTCTTCAATTTTTTTATTGTCGTAGGAGGCAACTTGTTCATAATCGAAATTAGCGAAAGCCGCCTTATAACCGTCTCTTCGTTTTAAGATTGTAATCCAACTTAATCCCGCTTGTGCAGACTCTAGGAGTAGAAACTCAAACAATTTATAATCATCGGTGACTTGTTTTCCCCATTCATTGTCATGATAATTCTTGTATAGCTCGTCGTTTCCACACCAAGGGCAGCGTACAATTTCGATGTCGGACATATTTTCGTTTTTTAGCTTGATAATATTATTCTAACTTTACGCCAAAGTAATCATTTTATTTGGATGTATTTGTGGATACGAATCTTTTTAGTAGGCCTCTTTTGTTGCGCTCTTAATGTTGCAAA
>NZ_JABMCQ010000232.1 GCF_013179575.1 Sphingobacterium shayense
ATATTTTCGTTTTTTAGCTTGATAATATTATTCTAACTTTACGCCAAAGTAATCATTTTATTTGGATGTATTTGTGGATACGAATCTTTTTAGTAGGCCTCTTTTGTTGCGCTCTTAATGTTGCAAAAAGTCAAGAGCTTTTACATGATGTAGGCGGAGCTGTCGATAGCACCGTGATCGATGCCTTTGATTATGTTTTTCCAAATGAAGATCGTCGTAACAAGCTGTTGGAGCATTTTCTTGATAGAATACAAGAGAATAGTATAGACCCAATAAAAGTAATTGAAAACCTTAAAGATGCTAGCGGTGAACCAGAAATGTTCCATGGGAAATTGAAGTACGAACGCCCTGCATGGGTATTGGCGTCGGTGTTTTTTCTTTTTCTCGCGCTTGGGGTTGTTCGGTTACTTTTTCCGGTAGATTTTGTGATGATTGTACAGGCTTTTTATAACGAGAGAACATTGCAGCAAATAAGTAAGGAAGATAATATGTTAACCTCTTGGCCTTACATCTTTTTATATTTAATATTTAGCTTAGCCTTAGGCCTATTTATACTTTTAATAGAATCGTCTTTTTCACACCTGGAAGTACTTAATGGAGAGAATTATATACGGACGACTCTGCTTGTGGCAGTGCTTTTTGTTTTTAAGATTTTACTGATTCGTTTCGTTTCTGTTGTTTTTCAATTGGAGCGATTAGTCCGGGAGTATATTGCGGTCTTATATTTGGTTTATTTTAATAGCATGCTATTTTTGATGCCCCTGTTGTTGGTTGTAACATTCGCCCCTGCTAGTTACTTTAAATTTGTGTTAATTTTGTTTAGTGTGATTGCTGGTATATTGTTTATATACAGGTTTTTACGTACTGCTTTTCGTTTATTCGGTAATCTGCGGTTTTCAGTTTTTTATTTAATTCTGTATCTTTGCGCACTTGAAGTAGCGCCGATCTTGATATTGGTTAAAACATTGAGCACTTAAAAAAACGATGAATATGCAAGTAGATGTAGCAAGAGCCAAGAAGGTAAAAAGTATTTTAGTTACCTTACCTAAACCGGAAAATGATAAATCACCTTATTTTAGCCTGGCAGAAAAGTACAATCTTAAACTAGATTTCAGAGGATTCATTCACGTAGAAGGTGTTTCTGCGAAAGATGTGCGTAAGGATAAAATTAATTTTTCAGATTTTTCTGCGATTATTTTCACGAGTAAGAATGCGGTTGATCATTTTTTTAGGGTGTGCGAAGAAATGCGTCATGAGGTATCCGCAGATATGAAATATTTCTGTATATCGGAAACCATTGCACTTTATCTACAAAAATATATACAGTACAGAAAACGTAAAATATTTTTCGGGAAACAAACTGCAAGGGACTTGGAAGAGGTACTTAAAAAACACAGTAATGAAAAGTTTTTGTTTCCGTGTTCGGATGTAGCTAATGAAGAGACACAAAAGTGGCTTCAAGATAATGGTTATGATTTTACACCTGCAGTATTGTTTAGGACTGTAATTAGTAATATCAAAGATCTAGAGGATGTATTTTACGATGTTATTGTTTTCTTCAGTCCTTCCAGTGTACAGTCTTTATATGAGAATTTTCCTGACTTTAAGCAAAATCATACGCGGATTGCAGCATTTGGTACAACAACCCAACAGGAACTGTTGCGTCATGATTTAGTCCTTGATATTCCTGCTCCGACACCGGAAGCACCAAGTATGACCATGGCGGTTGAGCAGTATATAAAACAGGTAAATAAATAACCAATAGCGTCTCGGGAAATTCACAAAGGTTTCCCGTTTTTGATATGCTCCGTGTTAGCATATAAGCTATAGAAATTCAAATAATCTACAGGTCTCAACCGTTGCCGTAGTTTCGACGAGGATATCGTGATGCGCGATGTTTGGTATGAGAGATCAGTTTGCTTTAACCAAAGTTTAAAACCTACCCGCAAGAAGAGAAAGTTTGGCATTAATTTGGAATAGATGTGATATTTGTCGTCATTTATAATAGAATTTTCTGTTATATTGCACAAACGATGTTATTAGACTTAAAATAGTCTTCCTGTATAGAGTGAGTTGTTGATTTTTTTTTAAGTTTGTAGATAGTTGTAAACGCGTAAAAACTTGTGAAGCTAAAACCGATAGATAGTATTACAGGAGTTTCTCCTAAAGAGTTTATTCAAGAATATCTCCGAAATGGCCGACCGGTAATCATAAAGGATTTTATCAGTAAGGAAAGTCCGTGCTGGCAAAAATGGAGTTATGATTATTTCAAGGAAATAGCCGGTAATGAACAGGTAGATATTTATGGACGAGAAGAAGAGTCGCAGAACCATGCGGCAAGTCCTCCTGTTGGGCGCATGAGTTTCGCTGAATACCTCGATAAAATTAGTTCTCAGCCCACCGAGTTACGATTGTTTCTATTTAATCTTCTGAAGATACGTCCTGAATTAAAAAAGGACGTAATATATAATGACGTCACCGGTGGTAAGGTTTTGCAATGGTTACCATATATGTTTTTTGGAGGTGAAGGTTCGGCTACACGAAATCACTTTGATATAGATATGTCGCATGTCTTCATATCTCAGTTCCAAGGCGCTAAGCGTATTTGGTTATTCCCCAATGATCAGTCCGATTTGATGTATAAATTACCGTATAATTTTCACAGTATAGCTAATTTAAAAACGAGCAATCCGGAGCAATACCCGGGTTTGAAATTGTTAGAAGGTTTTGAAGCTATTATTTATCCGGGAGACACGTTATATATGCCTGCTGGCTGGTGGCATTATATTCAATACGAGACAGAAGGATACTCTATTTCGGTTCGCGCATTAGCTAATTCTGTCAGCGAAAAGATTAAGGGTGCACGAAATTTGTTTGTTACACGTTATTTTGATGATACCATGCGCAAATTATTTAAAGATGGCTGGTTAGATTATAAAGTGGATATAGCTAAAAAGCGGGCAGATCGAGCGCTTAAAAGGCGGCAAAAAAAATAGAAAAACAAAAGAGCACATTGTGCTCTTTTGTTTTTAAAGCATTTCACTTACAAATTCATCAATCGCTTGAACCGGATCGTCGGTCTTCATGAAATTTTCTCCTATCAGAAAACCTTGGAACCCCGCCGCTTTCAGCGCCTTAATTGTTTTCGGATCGGATATTCCGCTCTCTGAAACTCTTATGACGTCATTTGGGATCTTGTTTACCAAATCGTAAGAGTGGTTAAGATCGACTGAAAAATCCTTAAGATTGCGGTTATTGACGCCTATAGCATCAAGGTTATCTCCGATGCTATTGACTAATTCTTGTTCATTATGGACTTCAAGAAGGACGTTGAGATTTAGCTTTTTAGCGAAAGAAGCAAAAGACCTTATTTCCTGCGGACTAAGGCAGGCTGCTATTAACAAGATGATGTCCGCGCCATACGCCTTAGCTTCTGCTATTTGGTAGGTATCTACAATAAATTCTTTGCGGAGAAGGGGAATGGTGAGTGCCTCGCGCGCTTGAGAAAGATCTTCTAAAGACCCCTGAAAAAAATCACTGTCAGTTAATACGGATACCGCGGAGGCTCCTGCCTGTTGATATCCCTTTACTACTTCGGATACTGTCGCCCGTCCATTAATGAGTCCTTTTGAGGGGGACGCTCGTTTGAACTCTGCGATGATCCCTGTTTTGTTGGGATCTAATACCGATTCTTTAAGATTGTAACATGTTCTCGAATAAAGCGGATAAGTTGACAGCTGATCAAGGCTAACCTTTTGCTTAGCTAGGGCGACCTCTATCCGTTTTTTTTCCACAATTTTATCTAATATTGTCATGATATTAACTACTTATTAATTAAACTTCTAACCAATTTTTAATTAAAATTTTTCCATTGGATGTAAGCACCGATTCGGGATGAAATTGCATTCCTCGGACCTTATATTCTTTGTGTGTAAGCGCCATGATCACTCCGGCTGAATCGATTGCTGTTATTTGCAAGCATTCTGGTAGTGTATCTTTATTCACCGCCCATGAATGATATCGTCCAATTTGTGAATCTCTAGGGAAATCGTTAAAAAGGGGTTCATCTTCGTCTGTGATAATGATATCTGTTGCTATCCCGTGTAGAGGTTTGGGCATATTGTAGAGCGTTCCTCCAAATACTTCAGCAATCGCCTGTTGACCTAAGCAAATTCCTAAAATATTTTTTGTAGATGCATAGGTACGAATAACATCCATTAAAAGGCCCGCTTCTTCGGGAATTCCGGGGCCCGGAGAAAGAAGAATTTTGTTATATTCTTCGATGTCCTCAAGGTTGAATTTGTCGTTCCTTAATACGATGTATTCTTGATTTAGTTCTTGTAGCAGATGAACTAGGTTGTATGTAAATGAATCGTAATTGTCAATTACTAATATTTTGTCTTTGCCCATGGCTTTGTATATTCCTTTTTTATAAATTATAAATCATCGATAGTCTGCTCTTCTGGTTAGAAACCCCATTCTTTGAAGCCAGATTATATTATTTTATTACCGATCCTGTTCGTGTTGTCAGATTGTTTGTGCTATTTCAAGTGCACGTCGTAAAGCCGCTATTTTATTATTCACCTCTTGGAGTTCATTTTCTGGATCCGAATCAAGAACGATTCCTGCACCGGCTTGATAATGAAGCATGTTTTGTTTACTTAAGAATGAACGTATCA
>NZ_JABMCQ010000233.1 GCF_013179575.1 Sphingobacterium shayense
CAATAACAAATCAATTTCACACATAAACAAATTAGCAAAATGGAAAACACATTTAAAGTCTTAAAAAGAGAAGAAGTTTCTGCAAAAAACCAACGGGTATTCGATGAACTTAAAAAATCTTTTGGTGCCGTTCCAAACCTTTACTCTACACTGGCCTATTCTGAAAACGCATTAGAAGCTTATATCAACCTTGAAAACAGCAAGACCTCGCTAACCAGAAAAGAAGTAGAGGCAGCAACGCTGGTTGTAAGCGAAGTAAACAACTGTGTATATTGCCTAAGTGCCCACACCATGGTGGCCAAACTAAATGGTTTCTCCGAAGAACAGACGCTGGAAATAAGGGGTGGCAACGCGAGTTTCGATAAAAAGCTCGATGCGTTGGTAAAACTTACTAAACAGCTCTCAAAAGAAAGGCACCCTGGCGATGGTATATTGGTAAGTGCATTTTTTCAAGCCGGTTACTCAAAAGAAAATTTGATTGATTTAATTGTCCACATCGGAGACAGAACTATCAGCAACATACTGCATGCTGTGACTCAAGTGCCAAATGAATTTCCTTCGGCAAAAAGTATCCATTAACTACGGGGCAATCAAGCATTCATCCACTTTAAAACGAAATATCATGCTAAAAACAAGAATGGACATCGGATTGGCTGAACCCAAGTTATATAGGGCGATGGGCACGGCTGACAATTATTTACCGACATTAGATCTGGAACCCATGCTACAGGAACTTATCCGGACCCGTGTTTCACAGATCAATGGCTGCGGGTATTGTATCAACAGTCACACGCAGGCTGCCTTAGAACTAGGGGAAACGCCGCAGCGCCTATTTGCCTTGGCAGCTTGGTGGGAAACACCTTTTTTCACGCAAACGGAACGGACTGTACTCAAGCTCGTAGAAGAGGTCGCCCAGATCGACAAAGGCGGTCTTTCGGATGAGACCTATGAACGGGCATTAGTCTTACTTGGAGAACAGCGATTGGCTCAGGTGATCTTTGTCACAGTAACCATTGGCAGCTGGAACCGTATCGCTGTTGCTATGCACATGGTCGCCGGAGAATAATCAATACGAAATTGAGTTTGATTTCTTTATTTTTATAGCTTATAATGACAGAACGATGGTTGAAACGATAAAAGAATATATTGAAAATGCAACTTTAGCGCGGTTTGTTATGCACAAGGGGAATAAACTGCTCTCTGGAACAGGCCTTGGGAACCCAAGTCCTGTTCCCCAAAACACCTTTATTTACAATAAGGGAGAATCGCAAGAGGTGCATATCGACTCCATTGCCTATACCATGCCGGCGCGAAGCATTTTACCGCTTGTTTCTAATCAGCATTTCTCATTTCAATATCCGGAGACCTTAACGGCATGGCAATTCAATCGCGAATTTTACTGTATTGTTGATCACGATTCAGAAGTAGGGTGTGTCGGCTTTCTTTTCTACGGCATCCGGCATCCGATGTTTATAAAGCTAAATAGCGAAGAAGTGGAAGAAATGTCCGCTCTGGAAAAGATATTTTCCGATGAAATGATGGTGAGAGATAATTTTCAAGGAGAAATGCTTCGTACGCTGCTGAAAAGAGTTATTATAAAGACTACCCGGCTAGCAAAACGACAGAGTGACTGCTATCAGCGGTTTACAGATGAAAAAATGGATATTATCCGGAAGTTCTCTCTGTTACTGGAAGAAAATTTCAGGAAAGAACACAAGGTCAGCTTTTATGCTGCAGCGCTCAATAAATCGCCAAAAACACTGAGCAATGTTTTTGCGCTGCTAAAGCAACCGGCACCATCTTCGCTAATCCGTGACAGGCTTGTGCTTGAAGCGAAACGTTATATCCATTATACGGACCGATCTGCAAAAGAAATAGCCTACGAACTTGGATTTGAAAGCCCAGCGCACTTTAGTCGCTTCTTTAAGCAGTATGCAGGTACAAACATTTCTGTGTTAAAGGCGGCTGATAGAGAAATCATTTGATGTTTAGATTGGATACTAACCGGATTTTTTGGAATTTCCCCCCTAGAAAACAAGAGAATGGACCGGTGGTTAGTATTTAAAGAAAATCGGAGTAGCTTTTTGATTTAAAGAAGCTACTCCGATTTCTAGCAAACGTTATGCTACAGGCTCTGCTTTAAAGCCTTTACTTTGTATAATAGCAACCACTTCGTCTTCAGTTATCCCTTTTGAGCTTACAGTAAGTGTTTTCTCCGCATTATCAATATCGACGTTCCAGTGGCAAATACCCTCGGCGCTATCTAAATCAGCTTGAACTTTTGATATGCAACCTCCACAGTTAAGGTTTGTTTTGAATTTCAATTCTTTATTTTCCATGATTATAATATTTAATTGTTATTTGTTGATACAAATTTCGTTATAAAATCGATGTCTCCCTTTGCGTAATTTCTTGTTTGCTTTATGAGATTTACTGTTTTATTTTTTCCACTTTAATCTTAAACTATTGGTCACAACGCTCACACTACTTAGCGCCATTGCTGCACCCGCAATCATCGGGTTAAGCAAGAATCCGTTAATCGGATAGAGAATCCCTGCAGCAATTGGAATTCCGATAAGATTATAGATAAATGCCCAGAACAGATTTTGCTTAATCGTTGCCACCGTTTGTTTCGACAATCGTATTGCTTGTGGTATTTTTGTAAGGTCGGAAGAAATAATAGTCATTTTTGCAACGTCCATCGCGATATCTGAACCTTTACCCATCGCAATACTCACATGTGCAGTTGCCAATGCTGTACTATCGTTGATTCCATCCCCAACCATAGCTACAACTTTACCTTGCTGTTGGAGCTCTTTAACAAAATCAGCTTTATGCTGCGGCAGCACTTCTGCCCTGTAATTCCGGATGCCAGTCTGTTCGGCAATGGCTTTCGCCGTAGCTTCGTTATCTCCGGTCAACATATATAGCTCGATTCCCATCTCGTACATCTCTTTGATAGCTTGCACAGAAGTTTCCTTGATCTTATCTGAAATAGCAATCACGGACAGGGCTTGTTTACTATTAGCAAACCAGATTACTGTCTTGGATTGTTTTCCCCATTCATCAGCCTGCTGCTGTAGTGTCTGTGCAATAGTGATGTCGTTTTCTGTCAGTAGCTTTTTATTACCGACATAAAATGTCTCATTATTGAAATCCGCTTTCGCTCCTTTACCGGTAACGCTCTCAAACATGGATATCGGACTGCTCTGCACACCTTCCAGATGCTTCACCACAGCGTCGGCTAACGGATGTTCTGATTGTTTTTCGATACTAACGAGTATACCGCTAGTATGATCATCATTGTCCAGCCACTGAATACCTGTTACCTGTGGTCTTCCTTCGGTGATTGTTCCTGTCTTGTCTAGCACGATCGCAGTTACTTTTTTCGCCAATTCCAAGCTTTCGGCATCTTTAATCAAAATTCCGTTCTCGGCTCCCTTTCCTACCCCTACCATAATCGCGGTCGGAGTCGCTAGACCTAAGGCACAAGGACACGCAATTACTAGTACAGTAACGGCGGCCAAAAGACCTTGTACGACACCATTTTCACCACCTAAAACTAGCCACAAAATGAATGTCAACGCTGCAATTCCCATAACGGTAGGAACAAAAATACCGGCTATCTTATCGACCAATTTTTGTACGGGCGCTTTACTACCCTGGGCGTCCTGCACCATTTTAATGATTTGAGCAAGCATTGTTTCCTTACCTACTTTTACTGCTTTGAACTGAAAACTACCTTTTTGGTTAATTGTTCCAGCAAATACTTTCTCGTCCTGCTTTTTAAGCACAGGAACTGGCTCTCCGCTGAGCATACTTTCATCCACGTAGGAATTGCCTGAGACTACCATACCGTCCACGGCAATTTTCTCTCCTGGTTTTACCAGGATGATATCGCCTGCGTTTACGTCTTCAATAACCGTCTGTTTCTCGGTCCCATCGGATAGAACAACGGTCACACTTTTAGGCTGCAAGCCCATTAATTTTTTAATGGCCGAAGAGGTGTTACCTTTCGCTTTTTCTTCAAGCAGTTTACCCAGTAAGATGAATGCGATAATTACAGCTGCGGCCTCAAAATAGACGTGGGCGTGTAACCCGCGCTGATGCCAAAAATCGGCGTACAGCATGTTGAACACACTAAACAGATATGCAATACCGGTACTTAACGCAACAAGGGTATCCATATTGGCCGAACGATGTTTAGCCTGTTTCCACGCGTTGACGAAGAAATCTTTACCGAGCCACAACACAACGGGTGTGGAAAAGGCCCACATAATTTCATTGCCATAAGGCATGCCCATAAAGAACATTCCAATGATGACAACCGGCAAGGACAATAAAGCAGCCCATATGGTCTTAGTTTTAAGTTGCTGAAACTTCTTTTGATGCAGAGCTTCTAGTGTTTCCTGCTGCTTTGTCTCCTCTTCGATTAACAGGTCATATCCGACGCCTTGAACGGCCTTTTGCAATATTGTCGCATTAGTTATGTTGGGTAGATATTCAACGGTCAGGTTCCCTGTTGCAAAGTTCACCGAGGCGTCAACCACCCCAGCCTCATAGCGGACAATGCTTTCAGCACTTCCTGCGCAGGAAGCACAGGTCATTCCCAACACCGGAAAAGTGT
>NZ_JABMCQ010000234.1 GCF_013179575.1 Sphingobacterium shayense
TCGCCACAGATCGCGAAAGATCCTCGGAGTTCACAGTAGAGATAGCTCCCGTTACGGATTCTTTCTTCTGGGTACCGTATCCCACAACAACAACCTCATCGATACTAGCGTCTTGGGACTGAAGAATAACCTCGACGGATGCACCAGACGGCGTGACTTCTTGGGTAATAAATCCTACCGACCGGAGTATAATTGTCTTTGAAGCCCCCGATAATGTAAGTGTGAACTTACCATTGCTGTCTGTCGTTGTGCCTGCCGAGGGATTGTCTTTGGGCTCCACGGTCACACCCTGAAGTGGGGTTCCAGCAGCGTCTTTAACGGTCCCCTGCAGCTGTTGCTGCTGCAAGCTAGTTCCCGCCAAAGGGTAGCGATTAAGGGACGCTACAGCCGGAACTGCAACTCCTGCCACCAACGTGCCGCAAAGCAGCATGCAGTGTAATCGCCAGGAATGGATTGAAGTAAATCTCATTAGGTGAAAAGTTTAGATGTTCATAATCGATAACCAAAGTTAAATCTCTAACTATGCAAAATATTCCCAAAACGTCTCAATTTATTGCCATATTGTATCACAGATAGTTTGCTATTTGTCGACCTATTATTCTAAAACACCTTTCAATTGGCTTTAATCGTTGATCGTAACGCGTAAGTATTACTCTAAGTCATCTAAAAGAAAGTGTTGCTCGACTTGGAGAACTTGGGGACGAGCCCTCAAATATATCGTATAGAATGCTTAATTTGCTCTTCAAAAGTCCCTATTAAATTGACTGAAAGACGAAATCGATGTTCCGAGCAAAAAAAAGAAGAGAGAAGGGAATGCACGCCCTGTTACTTAAATTAGGATTAGTATTTGTAATATTCTTCTTTGCCATACAAAATGGTGGCGCGCAGTTAAATCCTTCGGCGCGGTACTTTCAGAAATACGGCGTAGACCAAGGATTGTCCAATAGTGCAATTCTTTGTAGCGTCCTAGATAAAGACGGATTCCTTTGGTTTGGCAGTAAAGATGGTTTGAATCGCTTTGACGGTTATGATTTCAAACATTATTACGCATCGGCAGATAGTGCGAGCGGCCTTGGCAGCAATTTTATCCACAGCCTTTATGTTGACCAGAAAAAAAATATTTGGGTAGGTACCGACCAGGGTATGTATATCTTCTACCCCCATTTAGATTCCTTTCGCCCTTTTCGTGGCGGAGATCAAGGTGAAATTTTAGACATTCAAGCTGATAATCGAGGACGTATCTGGTATATTGCTGAAAACGAGCTTTTCTGCTACGAAATGAAAACAGACATGGTTATCCAACATAGCAGCAGAAATGAGTTCATGGCCTCTGCCATAGCCTTCGATGAAAAAGGAACGTTATGGCTTGGTTCACATGGAGCTATCAAAAACGTAAATACCGGGGAAACATACTACTTAGACAAAAATACCAAAGGTCAGCAATGGATCGAAGATTTATATACAGATCAACAGGGTATATTATGGATCGGAACAACTAAAAACGGGTTATATAAATTTGATCCCAGGTCAGCGGAAATCAGTAATCCCTTATCAAAGCTTCCGATAGGCCAGTTTTTCATACGAGACATAATTCAAACGGATGTCCAAACACTATGGATCGCAAGTGAAAGCGGATTAATTATATTCAACACACAGAGCGGAGATTTTCAACAACTACTCCATGAGGATGATCATCCTTGGAGCTTGTCAGATAACGCCGTCTACACCGTCAGTCGCGACATGCAGGGCGGTTTATGGGTCGGCACTTACTTTGGTGGTCTAAATTACTATCACCCAAAGCACAACGTATTTAGAAAATTCTTTCACCGTTATGCAAAATCTTCCATCGCCGCACATGCAGTACGTGAGTTCATCGAGGATCGTCAAGGAAACATGTGGATAGGCTCCGAAGACAACGGATTGAGTCACTGGGATAAGAAGACGGGCGCATTTACAAAGGTTGAAGAGGTTTCACACAGCAATATTCACGGTTTGTGTTTGGTGGGTGATACATTGCTGGTAGGAACTTTTGATCAGGGTTTGGACTGCATTGATATAAAAACAGGAAAGAGAATCGCTCACATTGAGGTTTCCAGTTCTAACGGCGCGTTAGGTAGTAACTTCATCGTCCACATCACCCAAACGCGTACGGGTCAAGTGTATATGGCAACAGCACACGGTCTTCACAAATTTATTCCGGGCGCCAATAAATTTGTTCTGGTTCGGACTGTTCCCGACCACATATTTTACACATCTATTTTTGAAGATAAACAAGGCAAATTATGGTTGTCAACTTGGCGCGATGGACTTTTCATTTTAGACCCGAAGTCTGGACGCTCAGAAGTATTCACTCACGATATAAAAGACCCTCTATCATTAAATAGTAACCGTGTAAACCGAGTCTTCCAATCTAATAATGGTGAAATTTGGATAGCCACCGAGCACGGCATCGCGCGTTGGAATAGTGCTGGAAAACCGATGAGTAGAATTACCACTGAAGATGGTCTGCCTAGCAATCTTATTTTAACTATTCAAGAAGATAGATCAGAAAATCTGTGGATTAGTACGAGCAGAGGATTAGTATGTATGGATCCAAGAACGCTACGGATGCAAGTTTTCACAAAGGAATCCGGATTACTCAGTTTGCAGTTCAATTACAATTCCAGTTTTACCGATAGACAAGGATATTTCTACTATGGATCGGCGGGTGGATTCATTCGCTTTCATCCCGATTCTCTGAATGCACATTACAAATCGAAAATTAAAACAAACCTCTTGATTACTGGAATCAGTGTCCTACAACGTGAGTTACGAGTCGGCACAAAGGGATCGAAGATACAGGAAGCGGTCCCTTACCTTAACGAGTTAAAATTACCCTATGATGAATCAACTATCACATTAGATTTTTCGGCTATGAACTTCGTTTCTGCTAAAGAAGTGCAGTATAAATACATGTTAGAGGGATATGATTTACAATGGACCACACTGCGAGGAAGCCATAGTGCGCACTTTACAAAAATTCCCCCGGGCAGATATACTTTCCGTGTTCAAGCACTAAACGGACTCGGCGAGCCAATTTCCGATGAGCGAAGCTTAGCAATACGAATTAACCCGCCACTATGGGCTAGCATTCCCGCTTTCGTCATATATTTCATACTAATAGCGCTTCTATTTTATTATTTAGGAAACTCCTTTGACCGAAGGATCAAAGAGAAAAATCGTCGCCAGCTAGAGGCCGCCAACCTTCAACGAGAGCGCGATTTATATAAAGTGAAAATAAATTTCTTCACCCAAATCGCACATGATATTAAGACGCCACTGACATTGATCAAGGCGCCTCTAGAAAGACTTATGCTACAAAACGAAACGAATGAACGTACGGAACGTCTTTTGAACACTATGCATAACAATACCGAGCAACTCGTAGAATTGACGAATCAACTATTGGATTTCCGAAAAATAGAAAGTAGCGAACATAGTTTGAATCTCGCCGAACATGATGTTGAAGTTTTTTTAAGTGAACGGTTAAAGGACTACCAGCCCGCGTTCAAACAACGAGAATTACTACTCTCATATAGCGCCAACGGGCCAGTGATCGCCCGAGTCGATATTGAAGTGCTTGGCAAGATCGTCGATAACTTGATGACAAATGCCCTCAAATATGCTGAACGAAAGGTTTGGGTTGAAATATCCTACGAAGGAGCTAGAGAATTCTTCAGTATACAAGTTACCAATGACGGACCTAGGTTGTCCAGCGATGCAATAGAAATGATCTTTAAGCCATTTCATAGGGAACCTAACTCCCATGGTATTAAGGGTGCTGGATTGGGACTAGCGCTCGCGCATTCCTTTGCACAACTCCATCAGGGATCCTTAAAATTTGTCGAAAATTCAGAAAAATTGAATATATTCGTTCTGCGCATACCAACCAGTGGAATCTATGACTAACACGACAAACAATAAACCGACAATATTAGTAGCGGATGACCATCTTGAAATATTAAACTTTATTTCCGACGATTTAAGCGACGAATATCATGTCGTGAAAGCTACCGACGGCAAGAAAGCATTAGAGCAACTAACGCATCAGGATGTAGATCTTATTGTGAGTGATGTAATGATGCCCGGAATAGACGGTTTTGAGCTCTGTGCGCAACTTAAGGACAATGTCCAGTATAAGCATATACCGTTTATTATACTTACGGCAAAGAACAGCCTCCAGTCTAAAATAGAAGGGCTAGAATATGGCGCAGATGCCTATATTGAAAAACCGTTTTCTCCAAGCTTCCTTCAAGCTCAAATTGCCAGTCTGCTACGGAATCGTCGGAACGTACAGGCACATTACCGAGAAACAGCCACAGTTCCATTAGCAGTTGAACCAACAGGATTCAATAAATCAGATCAAGACTTTTTAAATAAGCTGAATAGCTTTATATTAAAAAACATAAATGAACAGGGGCTATGTGTCGACTTCCTTGCTGACCGCATGCATATGAGTAGACCCACTCTTTATCGAAAAATAAAGATGTTATCGGACTTATCTCCAAACGAACTCATTAATCTTACACGACTAAAAAAAGCGGCTATACTTTTGCAAGAGGGGAACTACAAAG
>NZ_JABMCQ010000235.1 GCF_013179575.1 Sphingobacterium shayense
TGTTCGGCCAAAAGATTTTGACGGTAAAATCGTTGTGTCGGCGATAAAAGGTATTATACCTGATGAGAATTTGATCGTTGGAGAGTACCTTACAGAAGTTTTCGAAATTTCTATAGATAATATCGTCGTTGTGGGAGGCCCTTGTCATGCAGAGGAGGTTTCTGCCGAGAAATTGTCTTATTTAACTGTAGCTTCGAAAAATTGTAAGAGTGCTGAGAGCATCGCTAGTTATGTTACGAATCGCTATATTAATACAATAATATCCTCCGATACTTATGGAGTTGAGTATGGAGCCGTTTTAAAAAATATATATGCTTTGGCAGGAGGCATATGTCATGGTTTAGGGTTTGGTGACAACTTTCTAGCGGTATTGATATCGAATGCGATTCGTGAAATGGAAATTTGCTTAACCGCTATCGATCCTGAAGCAGATCGCGATATTAATGCCTCTGCGTATTTAGGAGATCTATTGGTGACGGCTTATTCACAATTCAGTAGGAACCGCACGTTTGGTCACATGATTGGTAAAGGATATACTGTGCAATCAGCGCAGCTTGAAATGAATATGGTCGCAGAAGGATATTACGCCTCAGCATGTATTCAAAATATTATATACCGTTATAGTTTGGAGATGCCTATTTGCAATATGGTATATCAGATTTTATATCAAAAGCAGAACGCGACAACTGAAGTGAAAAAATTACTGTCAAAATTAAGTTAAATGGGAATAACTAGAGAAGAAATATCGATTGGCTATCAAACTATCCAAGACGAAATAACAAAAGGACTAGAACTACTGGATGGTGAATCATCCTTTCAGGAAGAGATATGGAAACGCGACGGGGGCGGGGGCGGAAAAACTCGAATTATACAAAATGGAAATGTTTTTGAAAAAGGTGGAGTTAATTTTTCAGCCGTCCATGGTAAACTTCCCGAAGCTATTAAGCGAGCCTTTGGTGTTCAAGAAGATAATTTCTTCGCTACTGGTGTATCAATTGTTATCCATCCGAATAATCCTTGGGTTCCCATTATACATATGAATATAAGGTATTTTGAGCTGAACGAACAGGTTCGTTGGTTTGGCGGCGGTATAGATTTAACGCCTCATTATGTTATCAAAAATGACGCAAAATTCTTCCATCAACAAGTGAAGGCTGCTTGTGATAAACATCACCCTTCATTTTATGATGATTTTAAGAAATGGGCGGATGATTATTTTTTTATTAAGCACCGTGATGAGACAAGGGGAATTGGTGGTGTGTTTTATGACAAGTTAACACCCGAAAAGACGGGACTGACGCTTGATCAAATTTATGATTTTTCATGCGATTTAGGACGCTCGTTTGTTCCGGTTTACTCTGAATTGGTAAATAGAAATCGCCATAAAACTTTTACAGAGCAAGAAAAACAGTGGCAGTTTCTCCGTCGGGGACGCTATGTTGAATTTAACTTGGTTTATGATTCGGGCACTCGTTTTGGATTGGAAACCAATGGTAGAATCGAATCAATATTAATGAGTCTGCCTGCTCAAGCAAATTGGGCTTATAATTTTCAACCAATTTCTAATTCACAGGAACATGATACGTTGACTTTTTTGAAAAAGGGCGTTCGTTGGGCCGAATAAATTTACTCGTTTAAAAATTATTAATGATAAGTTATCAGCAATTTAAGCTCGAGAATGGGCTACGCATATTAGTGCATGAAGATCACACATCAGCGATGGCGTGTGTTAATATTTTATACCAGGTAGGGAGTAGAGACGAATCTCCGGAAAAAACAGGATTCGCGCATCTATTTGAACATTTGATGTTTGGGGGATCGGTAAACATCCCTTCTTTTGATACGCCTCTTCAGGAAGTTGGTGGCGAGAATAACGCTTTTACCAGTACAGATATCACCAATTATTACCTTACACTGCCAGCTGTAAACATTGAAACGGCATTTTGGCTTGAAAGTGATCGAATGTTAAGTTTGGCGTTTAGTGAGCAGAGCCTTGAAGTACAACGAAATGTAGTATGCGAGGAGTTTAAACAGCGATATCTGACGCAGCCTTATGGCGATGTTTGGTTGCGTTTACGTCCCTTAGCCTATAAAGTCCATCCCTATCGATGGGCTACTATTGGTAAAGACCTAAAGCATATTGAAGAAGCAACGATGGATGATGTTAAGGCTTTTTTTAAAAAATTCTATACTCCGAATAACGCCATTATGGTTATTACTGGAAATGTAGAATTACAATCTATTAAGAAACTAGCAGAAAAGTGGTTTGCCCCCATTCCCGCTGGAGAGGACATTGTTCGAAATTTACCCAAAGAGCCTAAGCAGAAGGAAGCAAGACGCGATGAGATCTATGCAGATGTTCCAATAGACAGTATTCATATTGCTTTTCACGGTCCCGATAAGTTACACCCAGATTATCCAGCGATGGATTTGATTTCCGACATACTGTCTCGTGGAAGCTCGTCTAGATTATACAGAAACTTAGTAAAGGACAACCCTTTTTTTAGTGAAATCAATGCGTTTGTTATGGGAACATTTGACGATAATTTATTTGTGGTCGAAGGAAAACCCTCAGCGAATGTTACTGTAGCTCAAGCAGAGGAACTCATTTGGGCCGAGTTGATAAAAATGACTAAGGAACTTGTTCATTTAGAAGAATTGCAGAAAATCAAGAATAAAATTGAATCGACAATGATATTTTCTGAGTTATCAATACAAGATAAAGCTGCAAACTTGGCATTTTATGAGGCTTTAGGCGATGCAAATCTATATAATCAGGAAGTGGAAAACTATCAGGCTGTTAGCTCTGAAGACATAAAACGTGTCGCTCAATATTTGTTTTTAAAAGAGAATTCATCAACGCTAATTTACCATGCTAAAAACACAGAGAATGTTGGATAGAAAAATAGCACCGTCGCAACACGCGATAAATAATCTTACATTGATTGAACCGACCGAGATAACTTGTGAAAACGGTTTGAAAATTTTTGTGTTCCAGGCCGATGAAATGAGTTTAATTAAAGCGGAGTTTGTTTTTCACAACATTTTTGATAAACCGGAAACCCCTCTCCTGAATACATGTTTAAGTCACATGTTGAAAGAAGGAACCAAAAATCGGAGCAGCAAACAGATAGCTGAAGAAGTGGAATATCGCGGGGCATACCTTGTGCCGGAATACAGTTTTGACCAGTCTTCATTGACGCTGTATTCATTGCACAAACATATATCGGGGCTACTTCCTTTGGTGCACGATATTTTGATAAATTCTATCTTCCCTCAGACCGAATTGGATACATTCGTACGAAATAATAAACAGAGTTTGCAGATCTCGCTACAAAAAAATGATTATCTCGCTCGTAGACTCTTCTATAACCACTTGTTTGGAGAAAATCGATACGGTAGTACACCCAACGAAACAAAATATGACGAGCTAAATAGGGATGATTTACTTAATCTATATAACCGACAAATTCGACCAAGTAATTGTACGATGTTTTTGTCGGGAAATATTACACCTGCAATTCTTACAGAAATTCGTAATTTTTTTGAAACTGGATGGGGAAATTCTAATCTAGGTGTCTCGGTCACGTCTCCTAAACTATTTGAAACATTCAGACCGGAGCTTATTGTTGAAGAGCGCAAAGATGCTATCCAATCTGCCATTCGATTGGCCACACCAAGCATTAATCGCACTCATGAGGATTTTCCAGCTGTACAATTTGTTAATACAATGTTGGGAGGATATTTCGGGTCACGTTTAATGCGTAATATTCGTGAGGAAAAAGGATTTACGTATGGTATTAATTCGACGAATGCTAGTCTCTTACACAGTGGTTTTTTCACGGTTGCTACAGAAGTTGCGGCAGAGGTGACGAAAGCAACATTGCATGAAATCGAAATTGAATTTAATAATTTACGCAATATTCGATCGAGTGAAGAAGAAGTATCATTAGTAAAAAATTATCTGTTAGGTGCCGTTTTAGGGAGCGTAGAATCTATATTCTCTCATGCTGATAAATTTAAATCAGTTTATTTTTATGGTATGAGCTTAGACTACTTTAAATATTACAACGAAGTAATTCGTTCGATGGACAGCGATCGCGTACTTGCAATAGCGGATCGATATTTTGATTATAGCAATCTGTTAAAAATTGTAGTGGGTAAACTGAATTAACGACCACACTATTACCTAGTGTTTTAAAGGAGAAATTGCATCAACGATTTAGCATTTTCTCCTTTATTTTTTTATTCTAATCTAATACCGTGTAAATCAATACTATATACTTGTGTAATTAATACAATAAGCTGAAAATCAGTTTTTTAATTAGTTTATCTTACGTAGTTTTGCGACGTGAAATTCAACATTTCCTATAGTTGGAAATCTTTAAGAATGGCTGACAAGAGAAGGTATGCCGTTTGGTTTCCGCGAGAGGTACTTGAAACTTAAAAATAGTATTTTCATGGCGTTTAAAACACTAGGACAGTTCATTATTGAAAAACAAGCAGATTTTCCCTATGCAAAAGGGGAGTTGTCACGATTATTGCGCGATATTGGTATTGCGGCGAAAATAATTAATCGCGAGGTTAACAAAGCGGGATTG
>NZ_JABMCQ010000236.1 GCF_013179575.1 Sphingobacterium shayense
ACAGGTGGTTGTGGTCAAGGCGACTCATGTGCAGAAACTGAATATGAGTGCTACGGACGCAATGAAACTTGTGGTTTCTGGCGGCGTCAGTGGGATTGAATAATTACCACGCGGCCGATAACAAATAAGTATGCTAATGAAGAACGTATTTGGCAGATTTTTTGGCCCAACACCGGCTGATAACGGTGAGCAGGAACGTCTGTTTCGAGCTGACCTTAGTTTTCATGAGAGTCGGAGCGACGAATATTTAGTCGACTTGATGACTCCTGAAAACAGGGGATTTGATCTTTTTACAGATTATTTTCTTGACGCCGCGAGGGTAAGATCTGGAGCGTTGACTCTTTTCAGTAAAGAGGCATCTCTTCTAGAGAGATATATTGAGTGCTATAAGTTTGCTTTAGGAAAAGAACTAAATGTCCGTTTTAATGTGCAACAGGAAGCGGATTGGGAGTTACCTGCATTTATTTTATTTCCCTTAGTTCAAAATGGGCTTCAGCATGGTTATAACTCCATGGAGGATTACCCATTGAAAATAACTCTTAAAATTTTCCCGAGCAGTTTAATGCTTGAAGTGAGTAACCGCGTGAACCACTACATCAACTCGCAGCAAACCGGGCAGCGAATCGAAAATTACAAAGCTCGGTTAAGCGCATGTTATCCGGACAGACATTTTTTGTTGTTCAATAGTAATAGCCGTACTTTTAAAAGCACTTTGACTATCAAAATAACGTAGTAATAACCCAGAATCGTGTTCTTTCAAATGAAGAAAGCGCCGAAGTAAGCTCGATCATGTGCGTACTTCATGAGTGCCTTGCTGAATATCAAATGCGAAGCATAGGCATTAAGATCTTGCAAGAATTCAAATGAGTTCCCACTAAGGTTTATTAAATGGCTCGCCGTGTTTTAATTGGGCGATACGAAGACGACGTAACCTGAATAAGTAATACTTATTACGTATTATCAACTACATATGAGGTTATTTTTATGATTTTATCACCTTCGAATTGATATATGTCACAAAAGTTGCTTTCGTACTGTTCACCACCTGCTTTCTGGCTGGTGCTTGAGCCCTGTACGGATGCGAGGTTATTGTCAATAACAATCGTCGTAAATCTGAAATCTGTGTGTTCTGGCATATTACTGTCATCCATTGCTCCAATCTCTGACTTCCCGTTAAATCTGCTGTGGCCTGAGGAGGAGGTGTACATATCCCACACGACATCGTCCGCAAGATAATCCATAAAATCACCCATTCTATTTTCTGTGAAAAGGAGGTTTATCTGTTCTACAAGTTCTTTTGTTGTCGCCATGTTTTTATTTTTTATCTACATATAAAACGCTCGGATACAGGTTTTTGTTTTTATTTTTTTAGAATTAAATATCGAGAAATCTCCATTTTTTTCGCATTCAAAGCTCGTCATAGTCAGCGGGAATCTCCGGAGTTGAATATTGTGTATGTCCAGTGAAAGAAGTATATATCCAATTTTTTTTGACCTCCTTTTTCCTGCTGACAGACAGCTGTCAATGAAGCTCCTAACTTTGAGTATATGAAAAGGGGAGTTCTTTGATGAGGCGCTTCTTGAAACTAAAATTTAAACATCTAAAAATAATTAACATGAGTACAGCAGTAGTATTAACAAAAGAAGAATTATTACAACATTGGTTAGGGCATCGTAATTTAACACGCCGGATTATTGAAGCGTTTCCCGAAAGTGAATTATTTAATTATTCAATAGGAGGCATGCGGACATTTGCGGAGCTGACCAAAGAACTACTTTCCATAGCGGAACCAGGATTGCGGGGTATCGTCGAACGGGATGAGGTAGGTTATACACATGACTTGCCGTTAGAAACTAAAGAAGCGTTATTAAAACGCTGGGACGAAGATACGCCAAAAATTGTCCAACTTTTTAATCGTATTCCTGAGGAGGACTTCCATATAGAGCATAATCTTTTTGGTGAATACAAGTTTCCAATTTATTCGAATATACTCTACTTTATTGACAATGAAATTCATCACAGAGGGCAGGGATTTGTTTATTTACGTTCCTTAGGTATCGAGCCACCCCATTTCTGGGAGCGTTTCTAATGAGAGTAATTTAATTACCACCTTTTACCTTGAAAAATGGAAGCAGCCTGTAAAATATAATTTACAGGCCGCTTTGCATGGTTACTTTTTTCTACGTTTCGTTGCTAGTGGAAGTAACTTTATTAGTTATTTAGTCAAGCTTATGCTCGACTCCCGTGAATGTCATTTTCACAGGGTTGATGTGGCCGTTTTCATCAAAGGTCATTTTATCGATACACGTCTCGCGTTCACTTGCGCCAGTCTTACCAAGCGGTCGGCGGTGATAAACGATATAGTAGGCGTCCTCATTAGGCACTTTAATTACGGAGTTGTGACCTGCGCCGACGCCGATTTCAGGATCCTGTTCTAAGATGGTTCCAATTCTTTCGAACGGTCCAAAAGGGCTATCAGCGATCGCGTAGGCGACTTTGTAATCTGGACCCGTCCAGCCACCCTCGGACCACATAAAGTAGTATTTTCCGTCGCGAATAAACATGAATGGTCCCTCTACGTAGTTCTCTGGTGTTACCTCTTTGTAGGTTGTGCCGTCTTCGAAGGGTATAATACTCTTAAAATCGTCGCTCAACTTTACCACGTTACAATGTTTCCATCCACCGTAGAACATGTAGTGTTGTCCGTCTTTATCTTTAAAAACAAATTGGTCAATTGGCTGGGCACCGTTAACGATGTCGTTAATGAGCGGTTTGCCTATTAGATCTTTGTAGGGGCCTTCCGGTTTGTCGGCTACAGCGACACCGATACCGCCAACTTCACCTTCATGGACATCATTAGCACCGAAGAAAAAATAGTATTTACCATCTTTTTCGATTACGCTTGGTGCCCACATCGCTTTATTTGCCCATTTTACCTCTTTGTTATCTAAAATACGAGGGTGCTTAGTCCAATTCACGAGATCCTTGGATGAAAATGCGTCAAAAAAAATCTGCTCTTCATATGGGGCAGAGTAGGTTGGAAATACCCAATATTCATTGTTGTAAACAATTCCTTCCGGATCAGCGTACCATCCGGGGAAAACAGGGTTTTTCTGGGCAAATAAGCTGCCCGAAAGTAGCAGTGCACATGCCGTGCTTATCGTTTTATAATTTATCATCATGAAATTTTTCATATTTGGTCCTCTAAAGATAGAAAAAACCTTTTAGCATTAAAATTTGATAGCCGTCTTTCTCAGATTTTAATGTTTGATACAATTTTTCGAACTGTGTCTTTGAGGGCCTCTGGCTCAAGGATAGACGCGTGATCGGCGAACATCATGTACCATCGGGCAAATTCAAGTTCAATATCTCGCGCTTGGAAATGCATAATGATTTGATCTCCATTTGTTTCTTCTTTTGTGAAACCATGATACTGTCGTTGGTACTGTAAGTATCTGGCTATATGTTTGTCAACAGAAAGGACGACCTTGGTCGGTTTTGGCGCTTCCTTTTGTGCGAGGAAATAACTGAGTGGTTTGTGTTGGCGCTCGTAGGGATCCTCGCTACGCCAAATTTTTATAATTCGGTCGATACGGAATCTGCGATAGTCCTCGCGTAGATGGCAATAGGCAAGAAAATACCAGAAGTTACCCTCATGATAGACACCAACCGGCTCAATTTCGCGGAGCGACGGCTCCTGACGATCCAGTGCTCTATATTCCATCTTGATTTTTTTCTGCAGGGAAATGCTCTCAAATAGCATAGATAGCGCGCCAGGAACGTCTTCGTTGAACATGTATCTTGGGGCACTCATGTGTACATTTTCTTCGAGTAATGTGATCGAATTTTTCTCACTATAACGGAAATAGGATCTAATTTTGGCAATCGCGGTATTGAAGTGACTGAATAGCTCGTGATCAACAAATTTTTGCATCAGCTTTTCTGAAGTGGCCAGACTTCTAATTTCTTGAGCTGTGAAGCTTGTAGGAGGAAGCTTATATCCCTCGCTAAGAGAATAACCAGTTCCCGCTTCTCCATATATAGGGATTCCTGCCTGTTCAAGCGCTTTCATGTCGCGGTAGATCGTACGCATGCTGACATCAAACTGCTCAGCGAGGTCTTGTGCTTTGACCACCGATCGGCCCTGTAACTGGAAATAAATAGCGATGATTCTATGAAAGCGTTTAGCAATATCCATAGCTAAACATACAAAAAAAAGCCTGCCCACTGGGCAAGCTTTCCTGAAAATATTTGAGAGGCGGATTAATCGCGCGAACAATTAGCTGTCCATGTTGCCCCGTCTTTCACATAGCCTATCGTTAAATTTTCTGCATCGATCTGAATGTAACTTGCCGTTGAACCACCAATATTCCAATAGGTATTGTCACCCCGTTTTTCAAATTCTATACCGTTGATATTCGGGATTCCGTTTGAAAATGCGAAATTGTAGGTGTCTCCAATTTTAGTAACCGTTACTGTACCCTCGGCGGAAGGGACATCTTCTTCGTCACCTGTTGAAGTGTAACTAATATTTCCGCGGTATTTGTCTGCAAATAATATGTTGTCCGCAGGATCATCATCTTTGCTGCAGCTTG
>NZ_JABMCQ010000237.1 GCF_013179575.1 Sphingobacterium shayense
AGCAACCTCAGCGCCAAAGAATGCCAACGTACGTACGCTGCCGATTGCCAAAGTAAAAGAGGTTGTATTAATCTCTGCAAAATCGTCGGTTGACCATTTAGCTTTTAAGCCAGTCGCCTCTTCATAAAATCGAACTAAACGTGTAATTTCTGCGGTAATAATTCTCAACGATACTAAATTTATCTTTTTCATTTTTCTTTTGATTTGTTTTAATTGTTATTAACAACCCAAAAGTAAAACTGCATTATGACAACTGTATGTCAGGTATGTTGAAATTTACTCTCTAATATTTTAAACATAAAAGCCGATCGCCTGTATGATGTGTCATAGGGCCAGTCTGCCTTATTAATTTTTTAATTAAAAGATTGTCTGAAGGCTAATGGAGAAAGTTTAGTTTTTGTTTTAAACAATCGACTAAATGACTGTGGAAATTCAAAGCCTAACTGATAAGCTATTTCTGAGACCGATAGATTGGAAGAGGATAATTTTTCTTTTGCTACTTCAATAAGCTTATTATGAATATGTTGCTGCGCATTTTGCCCGGTAAGAGAACGCAACATATCACTCAAATAACTTGGCGATATGTGTAACTGCTCTGAAAGATGTTGAACAGAAGGAATCCCTTTCACCATTGCGCTTTCGTCGTTGAAATAGGCATCTAGAATTCCTTCGAACTTTTGCAGTAAATCGTTATTAACAGCCTTTCTGGTAATAAACTGACGTTTATAAAAACGGTTGCTGTAATTTAACAATAACTCTACCTGAGAAAGAATAACATCTTGACTAAAATCATCTATTCTCCCAATTAATTCATCGTCAAGTATCTCAAAAATCGAGAAAATTGTCGTCTTTTCTTTATCTGACAAATACAAAGCTTCGTTTGCGGAATAAGAAAAAAAGCCATATTCCTTAATTTTCTTTGCCAAAGAATGAGTCAACAGAAAATCGGGATGAATAAGCAATAATCGGCCATTTGCTTGGCTGTCTGTTGGACTTTCGACTAACTGATTCGGGGAAGTAAAAATTAACCCGCCTTCACCAAAATCATAATAGTTTTGCCCATACTTTGCTTTTCCACACGTATCTGTTTTATAGGCAATCTTGTAATAATTTAAGCTGATAAATTTGGGTAGTTCGTTTTCTAAAATCTTAATGTCTTTAAGATCAATAAAACTTATCAACGGGTGCAAGGGCTTTGGGAGCCCAAATACCCGATGAAAGTCTGTCAACGATTCAAATTTATAAACCGGAATTCCTTCTCTCTTCATAACTCAAATTTACAAAATTACCAAGGACATTCTCCGGTTTCCGGATTATGTTCTTCGCTAATAAATTTCCCTGTCGGACCGTCCTCACCTAACATAGCATATTTAACTATTCGGTTACCTGCATCTTGAACGGTCCCTGTACCACTATGACCATTAAAATCGGTTGCTACAAAACCCGGACAAACAGCGTTAACCTTAAATGATGTCTCTTTCAATTCGTACGCTAAATTGATGGTGTACATATTGAGCGCTGCTTTGGATGATGGATAAAGGGAGGCCTTATGCGTATAATACTTCCAAGTGGGATCGCAGTGCAAAGTAAGCGAACAGCCGCTTGAAGAGAGATTTACGATCCGTGGTTGCGGCGATTTTCTCAGCATATCAATAAAAGTTTGTGTAACTCTTACAACGCCATACAAGTTGGTTTCGAAGACCAGTCTAAATTGGTCGATACTTGCTTCCAGTGCGGATTGTGGCATACCTCCGTTGATACCGGCATTATTGATGAGTACATCTAAAATCTCCGTTTTTTTGCCTATCTCAGTGCGCGCCTTCTTTACCGATTCATCATCCGTTACATCCAACTGTATAGCTTCAACGTTCGCGAAACCTTCGTTTCTTAGCTTTTCTACCGCTTTCTCTCCTTTTTCTAGATTTCTACTGCCCAGAAAAACAAAGTATCCATTTTGCAACAATTGTTTTGCAGTTTCCAAGCCAATACTTTTGTTAGCTCCTGTAATTAGTGCTTTTTTCATTTCGATGGTTTTATTGATTATAGATTAGTGCAAACTGTTTTGCAAAATCCGCTAATTTAATTTTACCTAGGTTTGGTTTATGGAAATAAAAATCTTCAAACAGTAAACCGCTTCGTTGGCTGGCTTGCATGGCGACCATACCTTCTGCAACCCGTTGATTAACCCCCGCCGCTAGCATCCCCGACAACATTTCTTCATCAGAAATTACCAACCATTTCAAATCGGGACTTGAGATGGCCTCCCCCAAAGCTTTTGCTACCTCATTTGGTGATGCTTCATCGCTAGCTATATAGCGAACCGCTCTTCCGTTAAAAGGCAACTCCATTTCTTCAGCAATGGCAGATGCAATATCTAGCGGGGATACCCAAGGCTCTTTTTTATCGCCTCCATAATTTGAAATAATCGCACCTGTTTCCTTAATAGTTTGTATAGACCTAAATAGATTGGTGTAAAAACCTACAGGTCGCATAAACTTGATAGAAACATCATTGGGCAACTGCTTTAAAATTGTTTCCACATCATAGTGGACGGAGAGTGATCCGTATCCTGTTGCACTGTGGGCACCGATACTACTTAGATGTATAATCTTTTTTACGTTAGAAGTTTCAACGGCTTGTTTGTAGTTATTGCCAATAGCATGAAACCCTGCGGTAAAATCAATATTTTGATCAAATATGTTACCAATACCTTCCCAAGGTTCCATCAAGTAGACAATATCTGCACCAGTGAAAGTCTTGGCAAGAAAATCAGGATCCATCATTGTGCCGATGGCTGGTTTTGCTCCCAATGCCTCAATTTCCGCTCGTCTATCGGGGTTACTACTAATAATGGTTACTGAATGGCCTTTTTGAACCAACTCGACTGTGAGCGGTTTTCCAATGTTCCCTAAAGAACCGGTGATTATGATGTTCATATGTTTAAATTATTTGTTGATACAAAATTCATTAACAGCGAACCCGAAGAAGTAACTTAAATGGGGAATTTCGTAACAAAAATGAGGATGTAGTTTAAGGAGGTTAATATTAGGGTAGAATTCCGAAAAGTTTCACAAATAATAACATCCTAAACACGATAAATTTTATTTTAACAAACTAAAAAACTGACAATTAACCACTTAATAATTCTATAAAAAAACACATTATATTCGCATAGTTTCATTGTTTTATCGTCTTCCGTTTGCACGCAAGAATGGAAGCAAATGAACGTAGGAGGTATCATTGCTAAACCATTAGCTACACTATCGTGTTCTTAATTCATGTAAGTTATTCTTTATGAAATCCTGAGCTATAGGATCTTTATTCTCAAAAAGAACTAACTTCGTTTGTAATTAGGAATCTATGACTAAAAGAATTATTCTAATTTTAATCGTATTCTTGGTAAGCGATCTATACTTTTACCAAGCCGTCTTGACCCTGTCTCCGCATATTATGATCCGTGTCGGTTACTGGTCGATAGATCTCCTTTTGGTCATAGGCTTAATATCCCTGACCTTTCTTCGCAAGCTACATCATAAGATGCAGCGGTTTATTCAAGTTATGATTACGGCTATACTGCTCGTCTGCATTCCGAAGCTATTCTCGTTTCCGATATTACTAGCGGAAGACATAACCCGCATAGTCCGGGGATTTCCCGAGCGCAATGTGTATGTGAGCGAGATTGCAGTTGTTCTGGCAGTAATAGTCTTCGTTATTATAGTCTTTGGTTTAACACGCGGTAGGCATTTTTATAAAGTCCGTAAAGAAACTATTTATTTCCCCGACCTGCCCGAAGCATTCGATGGCTTCACAATCACTCAGCTCTCGGATATCCATTCGGGTAGCCTCTCAGATATCAAAGGTGTACAAAAGGGTATCGACCTGGCGAATGCTCAAAATAGCGACCTACTTGTCTTTACGGGCGATCTCGTTAACAATATCGCTACCGAAATGGAGCCTTGGGTGGAGGGTTTCAGTAAGCTAAGTGCTCCCTATGGTAAATACTCCGTACTTGGCAATCATGATTATGGAGACTATATCAGGTGGGAAAGCGTAGTGGCAAAGGAAGCAAACATGCTACGGTTAAAAGAAATTCATGCAGAAATTGGTTTCGAGCTCTTACTTAACGATGCTGTCATGATACACAAACACGGACAGCATATCGCTTTGATCGGTGTTGAAAACTGGGGCAAGCGCGGCTTCCATCAATACGGCGATCTGAAGAAAGCCACTACAAATATTCCCCTTGACTCGTTTAAGGTACTCATGTCGCATGATCCGTCACATTGGGACGAAGTTACGCTAGACCGTAATCAACATATCCACCTTACCTTGGCGGGACATACGCACGGTATGCAGTTTGGAATAGAGCTATTCAGCTTTAAATGGAGTCCCATTCAGTATATGTACAAGCAATGGGCTGGGCTGTATAACAGCGAAGGAAGATATCTTTACGTGAATAGAGGGTTTGGTTACCACGGTCTAAAAGGTAGAATTGGTGTATGGCCGGAGGTTACTGTACTCACGCTAAAACGAACGCCGTTGAATTTAGACGTAAGCGATCCAACATAAGCAATAAA
>NZ_JABMCQ010000238.1 GCF_013179575.1 Sphingobacterium shayense
TGGAAAGGCGGTTATGCAATGGAGACATGGACACATTCCATAACGGCTCATCAATTTCTAGCCTTCTGTTCTGCCATCCCCTGATTAAGCACCATACTTTTCCCTCACGCTCAAGGATTATGTTAGCGACAGCAAACTCATCATTTAAATCCGTAAGCTCACAACTGCAATCGAATTCCCCTGCTTGATCGTCCATATCGGCAAAAAATTCAATTTCCTTAATTTTAACAGGAAAAGCAATCCGATCTTTGGACAAAGTAAGCTGCAGCCATAAGCCGAACAGTTGTCCTGCATTATCGAGCAGTGATCCTTTGCCGCCATTTCCTTTGATCCGTCCTGTTATTCCTTTGGTGCCAACTGCTGCCACCTCTACAATGCCCTGATATGCCTCTCCATGAAACAGATGCTTCTCATAGATTTCCTCTGGCGTCCGGGTAATAGGTAAAAGGTCACCAATCATGCAATTTACCGTTGGAGCAGGTACCGATGAGCCGGTTAATAAAACTTCCGCGCTGGCGAAGTTTTCAATATCAACATAGGCATGGTTCACGTCCAGCCACTCACCCTTCACCGTTTTTTCAAACGAATTTGCCACGTTCATCCATTGAAACACGCTTACGTTCATAATTTTATGAACCCGTGTATTCTGCGCCTCGCCCTGTGCTATTTCTGCGAATACCTCAAAGATCATAGTCATTGGGATGACGGGCTCCATATCGGCGATATGGGGCCATCCAGCAGGTTGCCTGAGCAAACTATGATCGATTAAATAAGGATGACTCTTTAAATTGACCTGTAATAGTTTTGAGAAGGATTCCTGGGTTAGCATTGGTGTCTTCTCAGTGCGCATAGCTAGCTGGGTTTGATTTTGAAACAAACTCAAAACTTCATTCTGCATGCTAATCATATCGGCGATATTCTCCTGAAAGGCCTGAACTAAGGGGTGATCCGTACTTCGCGCTACCACGGGAAGCGGATCCGCTTTTCGTTCAGCGAGGCGGCTCCCTAGCGCTTTCACCTCTTCAAAATCACGAACTATTGGCGAACCAAACTCTAAGGTGATACCCTTTCCTGCCCTCTTTTGTACCGGATTCTGTACGTTCAGGAAATCGATCGCAACGGCTTTGCCTTCAACAAACAATGCGGCAACCACCCGCTGCAGTTGAGCAAATGCGGAACGCGTGACAACGCTCGATGCTAAAGCGCTATACGATTCTCCTTTTAAGGTATCATCCACAAAGCCGACCAAACCGCCTGTACCAACTTGGATAAAGAACCGCGCCCCCTGATCGTACAATTTTCCGATTAGCTCTCTAAATCGAACAGGTTGAACCAAGTGTTCAGCGCTCAATTTTCGAATCTCCTGCAGTCCCGAAGGATAAGGCGCAAGCGTCGTAGCGGACCACAAAGGAATCTTCGTTTCTTGAAATTGAATATTCTCCATACCCGCCAATATCTCGTCGAGTCTCCCTGCGACAAAAGGGGAATGAAATCCAGATTGGAAAGGTAAAACCTGATGGAATATTTGCTTTGATTTTAATAGCGGAATTAATTCTTCCAGCGCCGTATTACTACCGCAAAGAATCACTTGGTGCGGGCAATTGTCGATCGAAAGATAGAGATCGGGAATATGTTCAATCAATGGCGTAATTTCAGCAAGTCCTATACCAATTGCAATAAACTTGGAATCCCTTAGCTCGAAAGTCGTGGGATTAAGATTATCAATTAAGCCTTGGACCGAACTGGCGTCAGCAAGCTCCGAGGAATATGCTGCCAACCACTCGCCGAGACTATGTCCCGCATTCATATCCGGAACTATTCCAAGCTTTTTCAATGCGCCATCTAGAACACTGCATGAGTTGAAGACTCCGAGCGCCTCACTTAACAGTCCCTCCCCCTGTGTTGCTATAGGACTTGCGATCCCAAAATACTTGCTCACGCTGTCCACCTCCCCCTTTCCTAATCCATCTAAACCCGGAAAAATAAAAGCTATTTTCCCTTCTTCCAAAAGCAGGGGCTCGGGGGTAAACCAAATATCCTGTTTATTTCGCCAAGGATTGTTCCTGGTTACAATCTTGATCGCCTTTTCAATCCGCTGGGGGGTGGGGTCGAAAATGGCAATTCGATATTTTCCCTCTCCTATCGATTTCTCTCGGTTATGCAAAGCGGCTAACAATTCATCCTGGGAGGCTCGCGCTAACAATAGGACAGGATCTTTTTTAGGGGCATCGTACCCCTGAAGCACAACGTGTGCATTAATTCCGCCAAAGCCAAAAGCATTTACGGCAGCGATTTTGGGCAGGCCTGTCCGCGACCAAGATGTAGCTTCCTGCACCGGAGCAAACCGTGTAAGCCCCATCTCGGATGCGGGAGTTTCACAATGCAAGGTAGGAGGCATGATATCATGATACAGCGCCAGACAGGTTTTAATTAATCCTGCGATTCCTGCGGCAGGCATCGCGTGCCCTATATTAGATTTAACGGACCCTATCCCCGCTAAAGGCAGCTCCTGCTGTTTTCCAAAAAATTGAGCTAACGTTTGGAGTTCCGTTTTATCCCCCAGCGGCGTGCCGGTGCCGTGCGCTTCCAGGTAACCAATCTGCTGCCTATCAATATCCGCAGCGACCCACGCCTGCTCCAATGCCTGAAGCTGTCCTTTCACCGATGGACTCATAACGCTTGTACCATTGCCATCGCTGCCTACACCAGCGCCTTTAATGACAGCATAAATCTTATCGTGGTCCCGGACAGCATCTTCTAGCCGCTTTAAAACGACAAATCCACAACCCTCACCAATAAGCAGTCCGTCCGCATCTTTACTAAACGGCATAATCTGCTGCTTTCGCGACAAAGCGCCGAGCTGCGTAAAAATACTCCAAAAAGCGGCATTCTGCCCAGTGTGCACCCCACCGGCGACCACCATATCGCACCGTCCTCTGTGAAGTTCCTGCAAGGCATGATCCACTGCAATCAATGCGCTCGCACAGGCAGCGTCTACGGTAAAGGCAGTGCCGCCCAAATTAAAACGGTTCGCCACTAACGAGGCTACTAAATTAGGGATTAAGCCCATAGCGGTATCCGCTCCAAAGCGCCCTTTCCGCTCTTGGTAGGCCCGCTTAACTTTTTCAATATCTGCCGCAGGGATCTCGGGTAATAGTTCCTTCAGTAGCGAAGATATCTGTTCCCCCGTGCGTACGATCTCGATCGCACGCGTTGCACCCGGGCCAGCATAGTTTCCCTTTCCGATGATAATCCCCGTCTTCTCTAGTGATACCTTTTTATCGAACACACCAGCATCCGCTAGCGCCTTTGCAACCAAATCCAGCGTTAGCAAATGATCTGGCTCGGTGCCCTGAGCAGCTATCGGCAATAGACCGAACATTGTCGGATCGATTTCGTGCTCTGGAATAAATCCTCCACGCCCGCAATAAAAACGATCGACAGAGTTAGCCGAATCGCTAAAATGTACCGGATCTATCCGGTCTCCAGGTACAGGTCCTGTTGAATCTATTTTGCCTATAATATTTTGCCAGAAAGTTTCGGCATCCGGTGCTCCCGGGAACACACAAGACAATCCAATTACGGCCACATCTGATTTCTTCATGCTGCTGTTATACCGTAGATTACCATTTATCGCCCGACATGATTAACACTTGACTTTCCGTCCCATACATTAGCTCGTTGAGAAAAGCCCTCTTTCCTTCTTCCAGCGGTATTAAAGAAATACCCCTGCGCGCGTATTCTGCCTCGAGCGCTGGGGAAACCATCCCCGCACCTTTCCAGGGTCCCCAATTGATAGAGATTGCTCTCCCGTTTATACGTTTATTTAATACGAAGGCATAATCATCTAGAACGCTGTTTGCCGCAGCATAATCCGTTTGCCCCTTATTTCCATAAACGGAGGCTATACTCGAAAACAGAACAACAAACTGGCAATCCGAACGCAGCTGCTCGGCAAGTATACGCATCGGCTTTACCTTCGTATCGAACACTCTGCGAAATGAATCTACCGTCTTTTGTTTAAAAAGCTTATCTTCCAAAAGGCCCGCCCCGTGGACAACCCCGTCGAGGCGGTCGTATTTTTTGTAGATATACGCTAACAGTTCGGCTACTCCATGCTCATCGGTAAGATCAAGCGATTTGTAAACAACCGTACTGCCCAGTCGTTCCATTTCCTGGATAGTAGTTAAAATTTGGTTGTTTTTAAAAATACGGACGGTCTCCTTTTCTATTTCCGCAGCGGAAGTATATACGCCAGACTTTATGAGATGGGTTCTAATCTGGGTAGGAGTGTGCATCTGTCCAGTCTGTGCAATCTGCGTCTCCGTCGTGAGCTCCTCGCGCGGGTCTGCCGACCGTCCTACCAGGATGTATGTACAAGGATAGGCCTGAGAAACATGTTTAACAAGTTCAGCAGTTATCCCTTGTCCCCCGCCAAGAACTAATACCACGGACTCTCTATCTAACCGAATGCCTGGAGCACCAGTAGACAGTAAAGCAGGCACAAGATCTATCGCATAGCGCTGCTCATTCTCATAAACCGTTTCGACC
>NZ_JABMCQ010000239.1 GCF_013179575.1 Sphingobacterium shayense
CAGGAAACGCTTTCTCCATTGCCTGTAGGCCAAAATCTTCCCGATGTAAATCGGTTGTTGTACTTTTGAAACCTTCTAGAGAAAGTATTTTTTCTTGAAGTTTTTTTATGATTTCTTTTTTTGCTGTCCCCTCCATATCCGAAAAAAAATGTATATTTGTTATTATTAATAACAATTGTTCGTTATCAATTATAACAAATGAAAACTGAAAATCAAAAAATATTTTTTGCATCTAACATTAAATTTCTTCGTGAGCGTAAACGGATGAGTCAAGAGGTTGTTGCTGCCAAACTTGGATTGACAAGGGCTAAGCTAGCAGCAATTGAAGCAGGAAATACAAAATCTCCACAGCCGGAGGACTATTTGAACTTTTCATCTTTTTTCTCGGTTAGTGTGGATACGTTACTGAAAGTAGATTTGTCAAAGCTCGGGGAGTTGAAGTTGCGAGAGCTAGAAGCGGGAAATGATGTGTATATAAAGGGAGGGAATTTGCGTGTGCTGGCCATTAGCGTAGACACAGGAAATAACGAGCATATAGAATATGTCCCTATTAAAGCCAAGGCTGGTTATGCTGCGGGTTATGCAGATCCAGAATTTATTGCCGGTTTACCAAAATACTCGATGCCTAATTTACCGAAGGGGGATACCTATCGTATATTTCCAATTACAGGAGATTCTATGCTTCCTATACCCGATGGAAGTGATATTACAGGTAAATATCTTGCTGATTGGAGCACAATAAAACCGGATACCCCCTGTATTGTGATTTTAAAAGGACAAAATGATTTTGTATTCAAGTTGGTGACTGTTAATACGGACGGAACCCTTGTTTTACGATCGTTAAATCCAGTTTATCAACCTTATCAGGTCGATATTCATGAGGTCTTGGAAATATGGAAATTTTATACATACACTACTAAAGTCTTTCCGGAGTCTCAGTCTGATATGTCGATTGTGCTGAGAGCAATCCAAGAGTTGGATCGTAAAATGCACACAAAGTAAATTATTCTCCCTTATTGAGATGAATAAGGGGCGTTGTTTTTGTAAGGGATTCTTTAGTAATACTCCAGTATAGCTAAGGATGATCAGAAGAACTTTAAATCACGATAATGAAGGTGGTCGATGCAGTAACAGGCTTTTTAGGTATATTACAGACATTTCAAGCAGGATATTTTGACCATTAGATGAGTCTGCGCCCGTTGCAGCGCAACCTCTAGACTCTGCTGGGGCGCCAGTCCATAGAAGACCGTTCGAATTATGTTTTCATTAAAATTTCAGGTATTTTGCGCCGTTAATTCAGCGTATGGAATATTTTGAAGAACTCACGTCTCTATTAGATCAGGAGCAACATTACGATCGAGTGCAGTACGAAGCGCTTTTGGTAAAAAGCTCGTTACAAGAGCGTCGTTCACAAGGAATGACATGGTTTCCGATCTCTATCGGAGGAAGTGAACTAGGTCGTGGAGATTATTTAACCATTAGCGTAAATAAAGTTAATAATCTTCAAGAAGGAGATAAATTTCGTTTTGGTATGCCGGTATCATTATTTTCTAATCATGATCCAAAACACGATCGTATTGATGGGGTTGTTGCTTTTGTACGAGGGGATACTATGCGGATTTCATTTCGCGTGGATGAATTACCTGATTGGAGCCGCAGAGGTAAATTGGGAGTAGATTTATTGTTTGATGAAAATTCCTATCGAGAGATGCACAATGCTCTACGAAAAGCTAAGGAGTTAAAGTCTGATCCTAAAGATGGTGCACTTGTTCGACAACTTATTGGGGAACAGGCTTTACCGACCCTTTTACAGCAGGAATCAAGTTACAATAATGAAGATTGTAACCCCAGTCAGAACAGCGCCATTCAACATATTTTGGGAACTAGTCCACTGTCTATTTTACATGGCCCTCCGGGCACAGGTAAGACGACAACACTTGTCAAAGGGATAGCGGCATTATTAAATCAGGAAAAAAAACAAATTTTAGTTGTTGCTCCCAGTAACACTGCTGTAGATGTGCTGACTGAAAGGCTTGATGCGGCAGGGTTGTCGGTGGTGCGAATAGGAAATCCTGTTAAAGTTTCGGATCATTTACAAGAGCTTACACTGGATGCAATGGTAGAGATGCATAGTGCCAATAAAGAAGCGAAAAACCTAGCTAAGCAAGCCCGCGCATATACAGAGATGGCTCATAAATACAAACGGAGTTTTGGAAGGAATGAGCGGGAGCAGCGAAAGGCTTTGTTTGACGAGGTACGTAAGCTGCGTAAAGAAATTGACCGCATACAGGATTATATTTTGGAAGATATTCTCGCCAAGGTGCAAATAGTTACTGCAACGTTGGTTGGTGCCAGTCATTTTACGATTCGCGATAGAAAGTATGCTACTGTTGTTATCGATGAAGCAGCGCAAGCACTCGAGCCAGCATGCTGGATTCCTATTTTAAAGGCAAGCAAACTTGTATTAGCCGGAGATCATCTTCAACTACCTCCGACAGTCAAGTCGCACAGCAATATCCGCACTGGACTTAATAATACTCTGTTTGAGAAGCTTGCCCGAAAATATCCTTTGGAGGTATCCTTGCTGGATGTGCAGTACCGGATGCATGAACATATCATGCAGTATCCATCGCAAGCTCTTTATGATGGAAAACTGCAAGCCGCTAGTTTTGTTGAAAAATGGACTTTGCTACAAGATTCAGCCCCAATCGTTTTTATTGATACAGCAGGAAGTGGATTTGAAGAAACACAGCTTGATAATGCTATTTTTAATGTTGAAGAAGCTCAGTTTTTACGAAAGCATCTTACTGAAACGTTACTGAAACTTAAAATAAGTTACCAAGGGATACCTTTCCCAAGAATCGGCATTATAGCTCCATACCGTAGACAGGTAGCATTACTTAAAGAAATCATTACCGAAGATGAACAGTTAAAACCTTTTTTGAAGTATATTCAAGTAAATACTATTGATAGTTTTCAAGGGCAGGAAAAGGATGTAATTTATATTAGTTTGACACGAAGTAACGATGAGCAGCAAATAGGTTTTTTATCTGATGTTCGACGGATGAATGTGGCTATGACGCGTGCGAAGAAAAAGCTTATAATTATTGGTGATAGCAGTACTATTGGTCAACATCCATTTTATCAAGGACTGCTGTCATTTACGGAATCTGTGGAGCAATACCGCAGTGTTTGGGAGTGGGCCTAAACTTCTAAGAACAAAATTTTGTTTCAATATTCAAGAGTTGAAGATTGTCACAAGATAAAAAGCTTTCGTTTTCAGGAAATTACTATGATAATGGTGTAGAGAGTGCTGTAATGAATGTAAATTATTTACATATGTTGCAGTGTTGAACAGATTCTGAATATAACGAACTAAATAGGTACGAGTGGAGTGAAAAAAGAGAAAAACATAGAGTTCGTTTGGATAAGATCAGTATATTTATGATTGTTTGTGGAGGATTCCCATCGTTAGGAAAAAATTGCGGCATCCCCTTAAAGAATATCTCAGCCTTCTAAAAAAGAAATGAATTCTAAGATCTCAATTATTTTCGAAAAGAAACCATTTAAATACCTTTTGGTTACGTGTTTGTTATTAATTTCGACGAACGGTTTATTTGCACAGAGAAAGCATATATTATTTATCGGGGATTCTATTACGGATGGAAATTGGGGTGGTGGGGGAGCGAAGCCAAGTCGAGAACGAAACCATTTGGATCAAAATCATCTTTTCGGAAGTGGATTTATGTATCTCTCGGCGGCTTATTATATGGGGAAGTTTCCGGGCTATAACCTCAGTTTTTTCAACCGTGGTATAAGTGGAAATACGCTGGAAGATCTTTCGGCGCGCTGGCAATCAGATGTGCTCGATTTGAATCCCGATATTCTTTCCATTTTGATAGGAACTAATGACGTCGCTAAATTTTTGGAATCAAAGGATAAATCATTTGACGAGGTTGTTTGGTCTAAAAAATATTCCGAGCTAATTATAAAGACAGTAAAGGAATACCCGAATGTTAAGATTCTTCTATGTACTCCTTTCGTGAGTCCAGGAGCTCGGGTCGAAAATTATGACCGTTACGCCGATCTAATAAAAGTACTATCCATAGAGATACACAAGTTAGCCGCTAAACACCATGTTACATTAGTAGATTTTCATAGTATGTATGCAGATCTAATAGTCGACAACCCTCAAACTTCGCCTGATTATTGGTTATGGGATGGTGTTCATCCGACAGCAGCCGCTCATCAAAAGATGGCGGAATTATGGCGAACTACCGCCGAGGCTTATATTATTAATTAGCGAACTAATGCGCCGAAAAGTAAGAAATAAGATAGAATTACTAAGGATATAGTGAAATGTGATCATTAATATTGAAAAGCTATCTAAGCAATGTTTTAACATTGCTTTTTTATTTTATATGCACCGGTCAGTTGATA
>NZ_JABMCQ010000024.1 GCF_013179575.1 Sphingobacterium shayense
TGCTTGGCGAAAATCTATCTATAGGAAGATTGGTCGTTTAAATATTCGCGATCAGGCAATGGGGGCGAAAGAAGTATTTAAATTCGGCTTTGTTGATACAACAAGGGTAGCGGTTTGGGGATGGTCAGGAGGTGGAGCGTCCACATTAAACCTGCTCGGGCAATATCCAGAGATCTACCAGACAGGGATCTCAATTGCCCCTGTTACCAACCAACTTCTATATGATAATATCTATCAAGAACGATATATGGGGCTTCCTCAAGAGAATAAAGAGGACTTCGTAAATGGATCCGCGCTTACGTATGCAAAAAACGTGAAAGGAAACCTCCTGTTGATTCATGGTACCGGAGACGATAATGTACATTATCAAAATGCGGAGGTATATATTAACGCTTTGATTGAGCACAATATCCCATTTCAGATGATGTCCTACCCTAATCGCAGCCATTCGATCAGCGAGGGTAAAGGTACTTCTGCACATTTGGGCACAATCTACACTCGGTTTTTAAAAGCGAATTGTCCTCCGGGCGGGCGATAAAATGGGTATGCACTTTATAGAAAGGCATTCTGTTAACCGCAGGATGCTTTTCTATTTACGATGTGTCGGTGGACCTTAAAAATGGTTTTTTCCTATTCTTTGTTGCATCCATGATTATGCTACTTCTTTTCGATTACAAGAAACGATAACAAACCATACTTACAGGGGATTATATTTGTTTGTAGTTTTTTATCGAAAAATTATTTTTAAAAATTTGTCTTAGTGTTAAAAATACACTATCTTTGTATCATCATAATTTAGGTTTATAATTGGTTAGCTAAAGGTTTTCATTCTCCCCGTTTGAAAACCTTTTTTTGTATGTTGATTTCGTTGAACATTTCTATTTAAATATTTGTTAACTTTAGGAATAAATCAATATGTAACTTTCAATATTTAGTTTATGATTCATACAGAAAAAACCTTAAGTGAAGTTATCAATATTTTAAAAGAACGCGGTTATACAATGGATTACAATTTGCTCGAAGTGCAAGAATCTTATATAACTGGCGGCAAGAAAGTTAATATAAATGATCTTGTAATCGACAGAATTTATCGTTTTGCTCCAATGAACGATGTAGACGATGAAGCAATTCTATATGCAATGCACAACAAGAATGACGACACCAAAGGTGTATTCGTAAATGGATACGGCATATCAGCAGACGAGCAGGCTACCGCGATTATTCGACAAATACCAGACCCAGGGCATGCTGAAGATGACTGGAACAGTTAACGCATCTTATAAAAAATAAAAAAATAAAACAAAATTGTATTTGACTGGTTTTATTAATATCACTGGTAATTTGTGAGCTGCATGCTGAATGTATGGGGTATTGCAATTAATACCAGATTATAGAAGCCCAAAATTTTTACATTTTGGGCTTCTTCATTTTTCAAGAAAGCTATAAAAATGTTAAAAAACGTTAAGAACATAGTTTCGTTATACTAGCGAAGAAACTAATGCGTTTTAGATGTATAATTTCATAATTTAGGTTAATAATTGGTTTGGTAAAATCCTGGAGCTCCCCGCCTCAGGATTTTTTTTATTTAAAGAACGCTGTATTTAGTCTCCTCCAAATGACGGATGCTTTTGCGAAAAACTAATGATTTGTAAAAAGCGTTGCTATAATTATCGAGCTATTACAAGATACAGTCGGCATAACTCTGTATTTTACAACTTACTAATCCTTACGTTACTGATAAATATGTTGGATTCGTTTTTCTCATTATTGACCCCTATATAGAAATACTTTTTTGTCGCCGGATCGATCATTTCCGTATCCAAAACTTTGTACTCATTGACATACGCGCTCATTCTATCCCCTTCTACTTTGAGTTTTACTTTCATTATATCATTTACGAAATACGACATGTTCGCCTCTATCTCACTTTTCTTATTCGGAGTGACCTCGTTACTGTTAAAGTTAAAATGGTTAAATTGGTAGGATGCCTCAATGTTTACCGGGTTTTGGTAGGCTAGGTAGTAATGACGACCAACCCCTTGTTGGTAATCAAAGCCAAAATCCACTTGAAACTTGTTTTCGCTTGAAGAGAGGGTTAAAAGATCGAACTCGACAGTGAAATTCTCCGGGATACGTACAAGCGGCTTTATTTTGTATGTATTGGCATCAAATAACTTTAGCCAAGCTCCGTCGAATCCTTCAACAGCTTGTACGGTCCCCGTACCATTACTCGTCCATTTGCTAGCCATCTTCCCCATCTTTTCTTCCGAAAAATCATCAAAAAAGATTACCTCATCGCCTCTAATAAAATCATTTTCAAGTAATGGTATATTTTTAAACGGGCCCGTCTGCCCTGATGATCGCGTAGATATATCATCGTTAGGTGCCATTTCTGAAGGGTTTGCTGTGGCGGAGGGCGACGAAAGAACATCTTCCAGCCCTTTATCAATAACTTTCTCAGCCCTTTGTTCGAGTTTTTTTCCGATATTTTTAAGGATCTGCGACTGGGCGGGGGTCGAAAACATTAAGCACCCCGTCAATGCCAAGCATCCATAAGCGATTCGCTTCATAATAATTTCAAAATTTAAGTCTGTAGTAATATTGTTTTCAGGTTGAACCTGATGAAGTAAATCTAAACAATTATAGGCAATAATAAAGGAGGAAATTAAAAACGAGACCAATTTTCAGCTTTGTTGGTACCATCTGCCTGTTGTAATCTTGCTGGTATCAATCACTAAATAGCCTTTAAATTAGGTTAACGCGACTCAACTTTGAAAATCAGATCCTGAACTCTCGTTCGTATTCTCAATGGGAGCTGTTCGTAGGCTTGTTGATCCAAACTAAAAACTTCTCCGCCATCCTCAGTACGGTGAAAGAAATAATCTCGCAGACTATCTTTGTCTGTTTCCTGGGTGCTGAAATAGAATGCGTATTCAGTGTCGACAACACTAATCACATATTCTAATTTTTCTCTATTAAGATGTGTGATATCCATAATCGTTACCGTCAATATTTTATAATTCACGCACATAGGTGCGTTACTAGAGATAACAAAAAAAAACCGAATTAGTTATTTGTCATGTTGAATAAATGCGTTTTAATTAGTTTTATTCTGTTTTTTCTTGCCGCTACGGTAAAAGAAGATTCCATATTACGGAAACGTTGTCGGTAACGATTGCGTAGTTTTTAGCGGCACATGTGCATCGAATACTACTTTTATTTACCTACATTCATCTAAGCTAATCAGAACACACGTGAGTAAACCTCATTGGTGAAACCTTTATAAACTACGAATATGTTTGACAACCAGAAACGACGATTGATGACTTGGTATGGTGTCCCTTGAATGATGCCGAAATAACCATTGAACAACAGAAAACTAAAGTAATAACCAACTTATAAATTTCATGAAAAACCTATTATTAATGTTTGTACTCTTCTTTTATGGAGGGTATGCAATTGGGCAATCAAGTGAGTTTAGTGGCCTTGTCACTGACGTTACGGGAACCGCGCTGGGAGGCGTGAGTGTACGTGTCACCGACGCCAACAATGGAACGAGTACTGCCGATGACGGCACCTTTAAATTTATGGTCCAATCTACGCAACCGGTTACACTACAATTCTCCTTAATCGGTTTCAATACAAAGGAACTTCAGGCCGAGCCCGGTAAAGCACTAATGGTTACATTAGAACCGAGTGATGAAGTGGCATTGGAAGAGGCTGTTGCAGTCGGTTACGGAACCGTACGAAAATCGGATCTTACGGGCGCAGTAGGCACAGTTCAAGGAAAAGATCTCCAGGCTAGAGGTACAACATCCGCTATGGCCGCCCTTCAAGGAACAGTTCCGGGGGTAGATATTAGCAGTAATTCAACACGTCCCGGGGCGACATTCAACATACAGGTACGTGGCCAAAACTCCCTTCAAGCGGGCAACCCCTTGTACATCGTTGACGGGATCGCGACTTCTAATATTGACTTTTTAAACCCAGCTGACATTGCACAGATCGACATCTTAAAAGATGCGTCGTCCACGGCAATATATGGTTCCAGAGGGTCCAATGGAGTCGTGATCGTCAAAACTAAAAATGCGAATAGCCCCGGCAATACGAGATCGACCATAACCTATGACGGGTATTACGGAATTCGAAAGCTTGCTCGAATTCCGAAATTTATGGATGGACGCGAATGGGTCGATTTCCGAACTTCTGCATTTTACACTTATGCCAACGAAAAGTATAATTTAGCTAACCCGGAAACAATTCTTCAAAAATCGCCGCTGCTAGAAAATAGATTATATAACGAGGATTACGAAGATTGGCTGGGATTAGGTACCCAAAGCGGACGGCAACAGAATCATTATATTGGTGTCGCCGGTGCTTCCGACAAGCTAGACTATAATCTGGGAGTTGGGTATCAACAGGAAGAAGGTAACTTCATTAAGGAGCAGCTGGATCGTTATACACTCAAACTGTCGGTTCAACATCGATTCTCAGATATGTTCACCTCGGGGGCGAGTATTAATTTCGTACATAGCGTGAATAATTTCGGTAGCCAGTATGGTTACAGAGATATCCTGCGGATGCCAAATATTTTGGGTGCTTATGATGAGAATGGGGAACTTATCCCCCAGCCAGGGATTGCGTCTGCGATTCAAGGACTAGGAAATTTCACAAGTTCCCCTAATCCGCTTAACGAGATTAACAGCGGTACGGAAGAGATTCGGCAATATGATGTTCTATCGAGCGTATTTGCAGAACTGCGCCCAATGAAAGATCTATCGATACGCAGTTCCTTTCTTCCACGGTTTAATAGAACCCGTACAGGCCAATATTATGGCGTAGTTCCGGGAACCCGTAATCAAGATCAAGCATATCAAAATAACGAGGAGTCTTTAGAATGGACTTGGGATAATGTTATCAATTATAAAAAACAGTTCAATCAGGACCATAAACTGGACTTGTCATTGATACAAAGTGCCTATAAAACACGTTACGAGAATCTTTCCGCAGAGTCAATGGATCTCCCCTACCCGTCTTGGTGGTATAACCTATATAGCGGAAAATTTGTATCGGACGGATCTAGTTCTTCGTATACAGAAACTAGTTTACTTTCGTTTGCCGCTCGTGCAAATTACGATTACAAAGGACGTTACCTGTTAACCGGTACAATCCGCTATGACGGGAGTTCAAAATTGAAAGATAAGTGGGCCGCCTTCCCTTCTGCTGCGTTCGCCTGGCGTATTTCTGAAGAACCGTTCATGCAAATTAATGCAATCAACGATTTGAAAGCGCGCGTAAGCTGGGGGTACTCAGGAAATAACAATGGAATAAATCCTTTCGGTACTCAACAAGGGCCTCAAACAGGCTCTTTAGTTTGGTATGACTACGACGGCGCTGTGTTGTCTGGATTCGCACCGGGAAGACCGGTTAATCAATCGCTGACATGGGAAAAAACACGTGAAGTAAATTTTGGATTAGACTTTAGTTTATTCAACAACCGCGTGCAGGGTAATATTGATCTGTATGATAAATTGTCAGATGGATTACTCATGCAGCGGACCTTAACAATTGAATCGGGTGTCGACTACATGATCGATAACATCGGATCAGTGAATAACCGAGGTATCGAAGTCGGCTTGACTACCACAAACATTGACCAAAATGACTTCCGTTGGACGACGTCTTTTATGTTCTCGCATAACAAAAATGCCATACGTAGCCTATATGGTAAAAAAGAAGATGTCATTGCTGAGCAGCGTTTTATCGGCCAACCGATCAATGTTATCTACGACTATCGCATGATCGGACTTTGGCGTATGGATCAAATTGATCAGGCTGCCACGTTTGGCCAACAACCCGGCCAAGCGATCGCTCAAGACATGAACGGCGATGGTAATATCACTCCCGAAGATCGAACAATTCTTGGCGGTCCGGATCCTTCGTGGATAGGCAGTTTTACAAACAATTTACAATATAAAAACTTCGATTTTTCCTTTAACTTATACGCGAGACAGGGTATGTTTATTTCCTCTCCTTTCCTAGACGAGTTTGGTCCTAACAGCACGCAACGAGGTAGACCTAAAATTGAATACGACTATTATGTGCCACCTGGTGTACAGCGCTATGACTGGACAAACTGGGACACAAACCCTGATGGTAGTCCCAAAGCTGTTTGGGGTACCAGCGGTGAAGGGAATGAAAATGCAAAGTACCCGCATCCGCAAAATAAGGGACCATACTATGGCAATAATGGGCGTTATACCTCTGCATCATTCGTCAAGCTTCGAAATATTGTGTTGGGTTACAGTTTACCTCAACATGTCATCTCCAAATGGAAAATGTCGCAGTTCCGTATATATGCAAACGTATTAAACCCGTTGGTTTTTACTTCTTACGAGGGGTGGGATCCGGAATATGCGACAACTTCACTCGAAGAAGGAAATGGTCCAAGCAGTATTACCTATCAATTAGGTGTTAACATAAGGTTTTAAAAATTAGGAATGAAAATCATGAGAATACTAACATATATCACCCTCTTTGCCGGCCTGCTACTAAGTGGTTGCTCCAAGTTTTTAGATGAAGATAATAGAGGTGGAACGAATAACGATGAATTTTACAAGACTGAGGCTGGGTACACAACGGTGGTCACTGCTGCTTACGGTTCGCTTAGAACAGTTTTTGGAGATACACCCTGGCTTCTTCTAGCGGGGACAGATACCTACCAAATGAATCGAGGATTTGATAATCGTGCGATGATGGAATATACGCAACTCTATGCGGATAATAGTGATGTCCTTAACTTTTATACGAATTGCTATAGCGCAATACAAACGACAAATATTGCGATATATTATAACGACATTGTCGAAGCGGACGTTGAACAAAAGACAGCGTGGTTGGCGGAAATGCGCTTCTTACGCGCTTTTTACCATTTCCAACTAGTCGAGCAATTCGGCGGAATCGTCATTAACAACGAACCGACTCTAGGGGGACCGCGCATGGAACTCCCGCGGGCCTCGCTACAAGAATCTTATGATTTCATAATCAGTGAAATGGAAGCTGTTGTCGATCAGTTGGGGGATGATAAATCCCGCGTTAGTAAAACGGCAGCGAAGCACTATTTAGCGAAAGTATATTTGACCCGTGGATGGGATTTGGACAGTGATGCTGACTTTGAAAAAGCAAAACAATACGCGTCCGAAGCAATCAATGGATATACAATTAGTATTCCGTATGAGCAGCTGTGGGATCCAACTAACGAAATGAACGAAGAGGTCGTCTTTGCAGTGCAGTATGACCTCGAATCAATCCCAAGTACCGGATCGGGGAACAACCAACAGTCCTTATTCGGTCCATACCTTGGTGGCGCTGAACTCAATCATAAATACATGACATCTGCGTTTATACCTTCGTGGAGCTTACACAATTATTACACCGAGAACGACGCTCGCTATGAAGCAACTTTTATGTTGACTATCTATGATCAATATTTTGACTATTACGACGCAACGAAAGATAAAACCGTGATTCCAATTCGCGCGTATTATCCACGCGTCTGGGGACGTGAATTTACCAAGGCTGATTCATTAGCATGGGCCGCAGATAAAGGGGATCAAATTGCATCCAACTTCCGGTATTATCCGTTTAAATATAATGAACAGGCGTACAGGGCAGCATACCAGATTGATATGAGTACGCCTGTAATCAAAAAATTTGATAGTCCTAAAACAAGAAATGTATTCGATACCAAAGCCAGCATTCGTGATATCGTGTTGGCACGAAAGGCAGAAACTTATTTTCTATATGCTGAGGCCTGCATCGGTTTAAATGATTTTCAAACCGCGGGACAGTATGTAGACAAGGTGCTAGCCAGACCAGGTAATGCTAAAGATGGTGGTTTACTCGCTCCTATTCAGAGTATCGCTGGAGCAAACAATCAGAGCGAGGCGCTCGACGCGTATTTAATTGAAAGTGCGAAAGAGTTTATCGGCGAGTATATTCGCTGGCCAGAACTTCGTAGAACTGGGAAACTCAAGGAGTTCTGTGCTAAATACAACTACGATATAAAACTGGTCGGAGTCGATAATGCATTTAGAGGAATTGACGGATCAGATAAACTATATCGTCCAATTCCACAATCAGCGATTGATATCAACGAGACGCCTATTGAACAAAACCCAGGATTTTAACTGGTCTGTTAATAGGGTGAGAGAGCTATATCACAAACTGCTGGTATAGCTCTTTCAATAAATTTCAAGCATTCTAATTGAGCCGGATCTGATGGATTTGGTCAGACGGATTAGCGGTGAAAAGGGTCGATTTGAATAATCAAACCGACCCCTTAACACAAAACTACTCAACAAACGATCTTAAAAAATATCTTACAATTAGCTATTTCGAGATGTATTGACAACGCATTGTTTTATTAAACTACCAGGTAATATGTACGGTTACACCATCTGGGTCATTTTCAAAGGCTAGTAAATAGGTGCGTGAAATCGCATCCCAATTCTCCTTATCGAATTTGTCTACGCCGTTGACCAATACTTTTTTAGCAACTTTTGGCAATAATACACGTGCGATGTTGCTGGTATTAATGGGACTTTTAGCGATAAATTGATACCCATTACGACTAACCTGCTCTTCATATATCCTACTGGCTGAGGCTAATACCTGAGGCGTATTTCTATTTTCTACCCGTTCAACGTTCAGAAAGTATCCCTGTTCACCGGGTTTTATTGACCGCGTGGTGTATACCGGTAATTTGGGATCAAACAGGTCGATAAAGATTCCGTCCATTTGGTAGGGCTCATTGCTCACACCTTCGTCGAGCACTGCAATTAAATCAAACATGCCTCGTTGCAAATAGAAATTATTTTTAAAGGTTAGCTTGCTGTTTCTAGAATCATAGAACGTCCGTACGGATTCAATTAAGCGCTGACTATTATTTTCGCGAAGGACAAAGTCTTTGGGGTCTGCACGCAAGATATTGACGGCTCCTTTTCCATATTGAAAAACACCTCCCTCAACTCTATCTTTTATATTTATACCCATTTTTTTAAAAAGATGTTCTGAAGGTGAAGCATAACTGTTTCCTTTAGTATTCCACCATTCCTGGACAGTCTGGAAAGGATCCGTGTCTGTTCCACAATAAATAAGCTTACCACCGTTTTTGACCCAACTCGCGATTTGTTCGTGCGCTTTGGGGTCCAATGGTTTCATATTGGCATATGTCATTAGAAGCACCTTGGTTTGCGCAAGTGCTTCTGGATATCCTAAATTTTCGATATGAACGGTTTTGACTGGTACGCCACGTTTGAGAAGTGGTAGAGCCAGTCCGTAGAAATTTGCTAATTGTGGATCGTCGTAGCCGTCATGCGTTGGGAAGCGCTGGAACATCAGCGAGTTTGCCATCAACACACTGACGCCTGCGGATCCGGATAGTTTGTTCTCACTTAAAGGCATCTGGTTCAAAGAATTTACCATTACCTGCATTTGCGTGGAATAATGGCGGGGTATTTTTTCCTTTTTCTCACTATTTGCTGCTGTTCGATATAACCCCTCGTATATCCGTTCGGGCCATGGCATAATTTCATAGTCTGCAATTTGGGGATAAAGGAGCTGCGCTGTGAACGTTGCTTGATAATTTTTTTTGTAATCGGACCAGTCGCGTGGCCAATCTTCAATAGGATCAGTTAAGAAAAACATTTTACGGCCGGTAGGTGCCGTCATCGATTCCATCGACCCGTATTCTAAGTAAGCAGTTTCAAACACTCGTTCTTTCTCTTTACCGTTGAAAAAGTTAGGTTCCCTGGAGGTGCCTGTCCAAACTTGAGCGATGTATCCGTCAACAACAGGCAATGATGCGAGCTGTGCTTCGGGGCTGACAATCTTCCACTGAGAATAGTTTATCAGTGAATGGGTAGGGACATAACATTTAACGTCAATACCTTTAGTTTTTCCATATTCTTTCGCGTAGGTAAACGCTTCATTTAATGCCTTTAAATATAATGCATATTTTAATTTGTTCGCCAAGTAAGTGTTTTCGGGTGATTCATGCTGAGCACGCCAGTCGAAACCATAATACTTTTTCCACTCTCGTTTGAAGGCTTCACTATAACCGGCTCTTGCCCAAAACTCTGGCTCCTCCAGAAAAATTGCGTCGATCCCGGCATCGATTACCGGTTTGATATGTTTCTCTTTGAGGTAAGTTAAAAAATTGTCCGTTGGAACTATATAAGGCACCATATGACCATGCCAAATGGTATCCTGTTCCATGGTCACTTGCCCCTCATCGAGATGAGGCTTTCCATCCCAATCCCCTGTAAAATAGTCTTGATACTCGCCCCAAGCAATACCCGTCATAAAGTGCGGGATATATCCCCTATCTTTCCACGATTTTACGCGCTCAACAAAAGGGACTCGTTTCGATTTGTCTGATGGATTTCCGCCAACCCCGTAGATCATTACTGCGTCAGCACGATTATCGATGGTAGGTTTCCACTCTCGTGAGGTCTGAAATGTTGTTTTTACGTTATCTACCGTCTGTGAGTGGACGTGGTTTACGATAAATGTCGAAAAAATCACCCCAGCAGTTAGTTTAAAGTTTATTTGCATAGTATTATCTAAGAATTAGATTTTAAATCGGATAGTTACGGTATAACTACGACTTTCGCCTCGTTATAGTTCCACCTTCGCGTCCCGGTTCCCCTTGGTGTATCAAAATTTATACGTGATGCGGCGCGAACATATACCGTACGACCGGCAGGAATTTCGCCACTGGACACCAACGTTATAGTCTCCCCTAGCATTGGATCGAAGTCAGTACCGCTATATTCTAGTTTACTTGACCATCGTTCGTCACGAGCGCGATATCCTACTGAGGATGAATAGCTCACGAAAAGCTGCACGTCCGTGATATTCACGAAGTCTTCATTGTAGTTACCCATAGGCTCCACTTTAGCGCGGAAGTCTTCTTTGGTTACACCTCGCTCAACTTTCACTTTTACCGAGATCTTCCCATTTTCCACTACTGGTTCTCCTACCCATTGAACGCGAAGAAACGGTTGTACTTCGAAACGGACAGTGTTCGTGCCGCTTAGATCCATATATTTACTTTCATCTGCTAGCACTTTACCATCAGCCGCTTCACGTACAATTGGAATAAAAGGTCCATCTACAGTGATATTATAATGTCCCGCAAAGAGCTTGGTATTTAGAAATGTCCCGTCAGGCTTGCAAAAAAAATCTGGATTATGTTCAACGTTATCACCCCAACTTAGCTCTGTAAGGCGAACACGAATACCTTCTCCGCCTTGGTCGGTAAGGACTGGATCCCCCGACAGCACGTCAACCACCTCACCAGCCAAAGTGACGTCGGGCGCTTCGAAATTATCACGCTCGAAAAAGCTACATGCACTAAACATACTCGTAAAGAGGATGAAGCTACTTAAAAATATTTTATTTATTACCATCTGTTTCATTGCTTTATCTGTTTGGTTGTTGATCAATTACGGCACTTTTAGCCACCTCTCCACTAGGGATTGAGAAATAATAATCTAACGGGGTATAACCAAATGTTTTTGAGGAAACCCACTGAAAACGAGCATCAAAAAAATATTTGCCCTCCTGTATCGAAAAGAATGGATAAAGACCTCGGAAACGGAAATTTTCATTGTTACTGTATTTTTCTTTAGGGCGTTCCTCTCCCCAAAAGCCGTTACGTCCTTCGTAGTGTAATACCCTCCACCGACGTAAATCCCATTTTGTTTTATGTTCGAAAGCAAGTTCTTTCCGCCGTTCCTTGCGCACGAGATCTCTATCGTGCGAAGATGAAGTAAGTGGTCCGTTGAGGAGCTCAGCTCCGGCACGCTCGCGAATCTCGTTTATAGCAGTTGTCGCAACTTGTAGCATGTCACTACCGTCAGGTGATGCAACACCTGCAGATTGAAGTTCAACAGCAGCTTCTGCTGCGTTTAGTAAAACTTCAGCATAGCGCATTAAAATAAAGGGTTGTGCGGATTTGCCTTCGCCAATTTCTGTCGTAGGACTAGTTTGAAGCCATTTTCGAAGATATAGACCTGTTACCGTTGCTTCCGCGTTATCGTAAAATGGACCATTTTCCCCGGCAGCAGGCATCAGCTGCCCTTGGTATTCTACATGTTCCTGACTGCTCCCATCGCGGGGGCTAAGGTAGAGCTGTTTAGGACTTTGTGTATAGGCTGCTAGATGTTGATAACGGGTGTCCGCTGTGTTATAAGCGTAGTTGTTAAACAATGGCTTTACCGGAGTTTCTCCTGTATATATACCACCGCGTACTTCAATTTGTTGACCTCGGAACTGGTCTCCTGGAAAAATTACGTATGCACGTAAGCGCGGCTCTGCGTTTTCGAAAAAATCCATCGGCTCATCATACATCACGTAGTTTCCGTCGGTATTTGTGCTACCTGTTGTAACCCGAATTGATCCGTCAGGATATCTAGGGAAGCCATCGAAGAGCTCGATAAAGTCAAGCGTTGGACATGTGCCAGCTGAGAGTGGCGAGCGAAAGGTAAAAGGTGAACTATAGGCATCAAGACCATGCGTGAGAGTGGGAAATAAATATTCTTTTACATAAATATTCTCGGGACTAGTGAGGTCGCTAAACATGTCTACCATGTTTTGGTATTGTGCCTCTTTATCATCGGCTTGCCACCGCTTTTTGTAGAGGGAGTATCCCCCTTTAGTCATCACCTCACGTGCGGCTTCATAAGCCTCAAGAAAATATCTGTTCGAGGCTTGCTGCCAGCTGTCGTCATCAAAACCTATAACGCGTACATTTGTTTTCTCTCCAAGTCCGGTCAGCCTTCCGGAAACAGTCTGATTATATTTTGCCACACTTCCTGCATAGAGCATTGCCTGCGATTTAAAAGCTAAGGCTACATATTTATTAGAATATCCCTTTTTTGGACTTTGTGGAAGCATGAGTTCTGCTGCTTGATCAAAATCTGAAAGAATCTGATTCCATGTCTCTTCCTCGCTGGCACGCGGCACTTCCATCTCTTGCGCCTCGGCGGGGTACTGAATAACACTGGTTACTAACGGAATTCCTCCAAATCGGCGCGCCATCGCATAGAATGTGGTTGCACGAACATAATAAGCTTCCCCGAGGTAATGTTTATACTGATCTTCCGCAAATTCAGCTTGGTAATTAGGAAGCGTTTCAATTAGATGATTGGCGTCGCGGATCAATTCGAATGCTTGTCCCCAGTAGGCTGTACGTTCGCCGGTGAACGATGCTGTAATACCATCTCTATTTACGGCCTCTCCCGTTCCTTCGATACCAAGCGAAGCAAGCCAACCGTTATACTCTAACCCCCATTGGGCCATGTATTTGAAGTCTTCAAAAGGCATATGACTGTACATCCGAGCAATATAAATATCCATCCCGGCAGGCGTGTTCAACAGATCATCATCTGTCACTATATTTTTAGGTGTAATATCCAGCTCAACACAAGACGAAATGCCTAATATGCTGGCTATAGATAAAATAATTAGAATTCTTCTCATCGTATTTCTTTTAATATAAATGTCGTAATCGTAGGATCACTAAATTTTAGTAGCTGATCGAAAGTCCAACGGTAAACGTTTTGTTAAGCGGGTACATACGCCCTAAATCATCGTCCGGATGTTCGGGATCGACAAATCGAACTTTGGTTAACGTAAACAAATTATAGGCGTTAGCAAATACGCGCATACGCAATGAAGATAGAGGTGGTAAAGTGTAGCCTAGTTCGACACTCTTTAGACGTAGATATGATGTGCTCACCCGATTAAATTGCGAATTTGCTTTTGGATACCGACCCGTATAACCATAGTAACCCTCCACCCATTCAATAGACGGATCGTACGGATCGGCTGTCGGATCCACCGGGTGCCACCTATCCAAGTATTGAGTCAGAGTTCCTCCACCGTTGCTTCCCCAAATCGCATATAACGGCTCTTTATATTCCATCGATCCCAAGGCAGACCCCTGGAACAAGAGCGCTAAATCGAAGTTCTTGTATGCTGCCTCTAAGTTCATTGAAAAGTTTAACCATGGCGTTTGATCGAATGCAAAAGGATGTTCATCCTGACCGTTAATTTCCCCGTCACCGTTCCAGTCTAAATACTTGTAATCGCCAGGCAAAGCGTCTCGCTCGGTATAAACAGGATAATTTCGAATATCGTCCCAGCTCGTATACCGTCCTGCCGATTCATATCCAAATTGGAAACCTTGGTATCTGTTATTTAGATTGTCGTTACGCCAGCGGTCGTAAGAATTTTTGTATGGACCGTTCTGTACAGCAGTAAGGTATTTGTTACGTGTTATGGTTGCTATCCCCTTTAGACTGTATTGGAAGTCGCCAATCTTATTTTTATGCCGAAGCTCGAGTTCTAATCCGAAATTCTGATCGCTATTAGCATTTTCAAGCGGTGGTGTCGTTCCTAATACGGTGGGGAATAGTCCAGTACGGCGTTGGAACAATCCCGAGCGGCGCCGATCGAAATAATCTAGTGTAAAACCAAACAAGTTGTTCCATCCATCGAAGTCCACACCGACGTTAAAGGTTCGAGCCTCGTACCAGGTAATTGCTTGGTTCGCTATCGCTTTACGTGTCACCCCAGTTACAAATTTATCGCCGAGCATATATCCTGGCGCATATTGGTTGAAGTAACCATTTTCTGAATTCCCGCTGGTTGAAGGATAAATATAACCCGGGATCCAACCAAAGTCCCAGTCATTTGAAAGATCATCGCCAAGCACACCATAGCTGGCACGAACTTTAAATTGGTTTACGAAGTCTAATGCATCGACATCCTGAAAGAATGGTTCTTCAGAGATGCGCCATGCCGCTGAAGCTGAAGGGAAAAATCCCCATTTGTTTCCCGAGGCAAACCTTGAAGATCCGTCGTAACGAAACTGACCTTCCAGTATATATCGACCTTTATAATCGTAATTTGCACGGCCAATAACAGCGGCTTTAGCTTCGTCGTAATAATCCCCTAACCCGCCGGACATTCCTGTCATCTGCCCATCTTCCACTCCGGAAAGGAGTATATCTGAAGCAAACGCAAGATTTTTCATACCGTAGAAGTTGTCACCGTCGTTTTTTTGAACCTCCCAACCTAACAACCCTCCGATAGTATGGTCATCGGAAAACGTGCGGCTGTAGTTTAAAACGAATTGACCTAGAAGCTGCTGTTTTTCGTAAAATTCGCGGCGTAAACGATTGGGGCTGCTCAAATCAAATAGTTTTTGATTGTAGGTGCCTGATACTGGATCTAGGGCATATTGGAAATATTCTTTGCGGAAGCTACTGTTATTATCTGTGCGATAGTCATAGGAAACCAGCGCTTTAGCCGACAGTCCCGTTAGTGAAGGAGTAAAAACACCTAAATCGAAATTCAGGACAGCCGAGGATTGTAAAGTTTTCTTTTTGTAGCTTCTATATCCTGAAATATCTGAATCTATCATCCCTACTGTATTTTGTTCCAGGTCAAGTCCTTCATAGTTTAGCATTGTGCCTTCGGGATCAGCATATGCAGGAAACAACATTCCTTGCTTCCAATAGTTCCGAATAATATCTACTGCACTGTAATAAGGATTGTTTTGGACATCGGACATTCCACTTAAATTGAGTTCCAGTTTAAGTCCTTTCGTTAGTTCAGCACTTATATTTGAACGCAGATTGGTTTTGTTATAGTTCAAATCGCCGGTTTTGAAAAATCCTTCTTGCGATGCATATCCACCTCCGATGTAATATTGCACTTTTTCACTTCCTCCAGAAAAACTTATATCGTGAGATGTTTGTGGTGATACTTCGGAAAACACCAAGGAGGTCCAATCGGAAGATCGACGTTCTCCGTTTCGATAAGCCTCAAAATCGTCAGGTGTGTAGATGATACTACCTCCGTTAATATTATTCATGGATTTTTCATTATAAAGCGTCATCGCATCGATAGCATTTGCAAGATATGGCAATCCAGAAGGGCGCTGGAACGTGAAGGAACCATTATAGCCGATAGCGACTTTACCTTCTTTTCCTTTTTTAGTCGTAACGAGCATAACACCGTTTGCCGAGCGTACTCCATAAATAGACGCAGCACCGTCTTTTAGTACCGAAACATTATCGATATCATTTGGGTTAAGGCGTTGAAAATCTTCTATAGAACGCGGTACACCGTCGATAATCACGAGGGGCGCCCCCATTCCACGAATATCAAAATTTGCTCGATAAGATCCCGGTTCGGCACTTTTTTGCCAAACACGAACACCGGCGATGCGGCCAGCAAGCATATTTTGGGGATTCTCGTTCTTTGTCGCGCGCATCTCGGTTCCCTGAATATCTGAAACTGCGCCGGTGAGTGTTACCTTCTTTTGTGTACCATAGCCTACCACGACAACTTCATCGAGATATTCTTCGTTTCTGTTGAGCGTAACATTCACCTGATTGTTGCCCCCAACGACTGTTTCCAAGTTATCGAATCCAATAAAAGAAAACAACAAAATTGCATCCGCGGGGACCGATAAGGAGTACCGCCCGTATACGTCTGTGCTCGTACCTATTTCCGGGGACCCCTTCACCGTTACCGAAACCCCAGAAATTGGAGCCTTATCGATATCGGTCACCGTTCCCGTCACATTTTGTTGTGCCAGAAGTATAAAGGGTATCAGAACCATAACGAGTAAGCTTAATACACGTCGACTCGGTATTCTATCACATAATTTGATTAGCATAAATAGTTAGATTATTTCTGATTAATATTGTTTTCAAACTCATAACGGGCCAATAGCGCATATTCTGCAGCGAATGTAAACTGAAACATACCCTCAACGCCACGGCCCTTTTCACTATCTCCCCACCCTTTAAGTAGGTCTGTGGGGAGTAATCCTTGCTGCTTAAATTGACTAAAACCGTAGTCCAGGTTTTTTTGAAAGCTGGTGATCGCAGGAATTGCTGCGGAGTGGATATTATGGACATCCATGAAACCGCGTAGAAGTACTCCGTTGAACCAGTTGCGAAATCCCTCCGTTCCGTAACTGTAATAGCCAGGAAGATCCTTGTCTAGACTTGCAAAAACTCGGAAGCTCGCCTCGGATAAAGTTTTGGTATGATTCAAATATTTTTCATCGCTTGTTACGCGAAAAAGATCCGCCCCACCAGATAGCATGGTCCCGCTGTTATATGTATAGGCCTCTCCCGCAGGTTGAGTTAATTGCGTACTAGCCCGGTAGCGAACTCCGTTAATGGTCTCGTAAACAATTTTGCAATCGCCGCAACCGCCCATCATATCGGCATATACGCCGTCTTGATCGAGTAGTTTGCTGTATTGCCAATCGTACACCTTTTTAGCATAATCTAAATAGTAGGTGGATTTTGGTTTCATCACGCTTACCCTCGTTTTATGGTCTTGAGCATCGATAAATCGGTATTCGATTTCTGCAGGTTTATCCGCATATATTTCATGTAACCAAACCAGTGGACTAATAATTGGCCCGTTACTACAAGCGTGCTTTGTAACATACCCCGGTCCCCAAGGTATACCACCATTCTCATCGCCCTGTTTGTCCAATGTAGTATCCCAGCCATCAAGGACGTAAGCGGTAAGATATTCCGCTTTTTGTAGATAGCTCTCCTCACCTGTTAATCGGTAGGATTCCAATAATTCTCGGATCAACCACATCTGATCATCGTACACGTTTAATACACCAGTCACGTTCGCTTTACCCTTCTGATTTACTCTATCAACGGCGTATACAGACCAAGATTTGGTTTGCGTAAATGAGGTAAGTTCAAACGTACCTAGGTAATAATCGGCGTTATCGTAAAGACGGGAAAGTAAGTTTGTATAGCGAGAAAACTGCGCATCATATAACTTAGAATAGCCATTCTGTTTGGCGAGCGTTAAGCTATGTAATACTGCATTAACCGATTCAATCGCGCTGGTATACATCCATACACTGCCGCGTTCCTCGGAGCGGACCGCCGTAAAAGGATTGTAAAAGCGGCTCATAACCATTTCCTCTCCTGTAAAATAAAATAGCATGGCCGTGTCGATAATTCCCATTGCACGCTCTAGGTTGCGAAGTCCCAGATCACTTGTTTTATCTTCTAATGGATTAGACCTGTTTATGTCTGTTTTCGAGCTACAGCCGAAACTTACTACAGATAGTAATGCGAGAAATAGCAATGAAGCTAATTTTTTATGGTTCATTATAAAGGTGTTAAATGCTCGATTTGGTTAGAATCTTGTTTATAATTTAGCATCAATATTAAGCGCTATAGATTAAAATTTGGGTTAAAAAATCACTATTAACCCAAAAAAATGATTTAACCCATAGATTTAAGCTTGCGGAATATTATTTTATTTAAAGGTTGGACAGCTTCAATTCGGATCGAAAAGCTAAATCGATTTTACTTCTTGTTATTATTTAACTAATTTTACGTATAAATCAATTAGAGATAATCATTGTGAAAGGAGTTTGGCGGTTAATTGAGAATTTTAGCAGTAAGCTAATTCGTTTGTTCTTGCTAGTATGTCTTATTTGGTTCATGATATTAAATATAGATGGTGTTTCCGGTCAAGGTTTACAATTTAACGGCGGACACAAGCCTATAAATGAGCGTACGTCGGTTGAATTTTTCCACGAATATCAGGCTGAATTCAAGCATCAGCTCGATATAAAATTTGAACTAGCGTTGAATAACTTGAACCCGATTGGGTACGTTCTCCGTATAAAAAATAAGGAACGCGCCACGATTTTAAATCTTCACTATGATGAGGAAGGCGATGATGCGGTACTACGTCTGAATGAAGAAGGAAAAACTAGTCTCATTACTCTAACTATTAAAAAAGAAAATTTACATAAACAGCGCTGGTTTCCAGTGCATATTCACCTCGATATGGATAATGATAAAGTTTCATTATCTGCAAATTACACGTAGCTACGTAGCCAATCGGTCGATCTGCCCAGAATATATAATCCATCGATCATTTTCGGAAAAAGTGATCATCTGATCGATGTACCCCCTATTGCTATCCGGAATCTTTCAATTGGAAATGACGAGAGATCGTACGTTTTCCCATTTCTAGAACACGTAGGAACGTCTGTTCACGATAAAAATGGTACCGTGTTAGGGAAGGTAAGCAATCCTATATGGTTAATAAACGATTCTTATCATTGGAAAAACACCTTTAAGAAATCTTCACTCCAATACTCGGGATCTGATTACAATAAACTCAAAAGCGAAGTATATTATTTTAACAAGGACAGCATAACTATTTATAGTATACGGACGAACGAATCTAAAAGTTTCAAGTTTGCCTCTCCTTGTCCGGTTAATATTCTACTAGGAAATAGCTTCGTTGATGAGAAAGCTAACAAGTTGTATGTGTACGAAACATTTTATGAGAAAAGCTACAATGGACCTGCGGTTGCTAGCCTCGATCTGTCAACACTTTTGTGGGCTGCTGAGAGTAATAATAAACCTAATATTGAGCTTCATCATCACAGTTCTTTTTATAATGCGAAAAGTGGCACATTTACGCTATTTGGCGGGTACGGTGCAATGCTCTATAGTAACCAGTTTTACAGATATTCAATAAAAGATGGTACATGGAGAACTCTGCCTACTTTTCAAGGCGACCATATTATTCCCCGATATTTTAGTTCTGCAGGTTACCGGTCGGACAACCCGGACATAGTTTACTTGTTTGGAGGAATGGGCAATGAGGCGGGAAAACATATCATTGGTAGAAAATATTTTTACGACCTCTATGAACTAGATATGAAAAAAGGCGAGTTGCGTAAGAAATGGGCATTACCGGGCGAACAGGTCGACTTCGTCCCTGCTCGCGGGATTGTCATTCCCAATAGTAATCATTTGTATTTACTGGGGTATCCTGAGCATTTAACCAACTCCTTTATCAAATTGTATCGTTATAATATACACAATGGGCAGCATGTAATTCTAGGCGATTCTATTCCGATATTCTCTGATCGGATATCCACGCGAGCGAAGCTATACTACGATGAAATTCAAAAAAAACTAATAACACTTGTCCAGGAATCTGCTGACGATACTAGCTCCACGTTAACAGTATTTGCTCTTGATTTCCCGCCGATATCGGAAGGTTCCTTAAATGCGTTTCCTCAGCGTGCTAATCCTACGATGAAAATTGTATTATCAACGCTAGGCCTCCTTCTGGCTTCGGGTTTGGCACTATTTATACGCAATACTAAAAAAAGTCTCTCAATAATAAAGAAACCCGATACGGTGGAGGTAAAACCGAGTGTCCAGGCCGAAGAAAGAAAAAAGAATTGCATTCTTCTTTTTGGTGATTTTACGGTTATAAACCAAGACGGTAGGGACATTTCACATCTTTTTAGTCTTCGCCTAAGACAGCTTTTTTGTTTATTACTTTCCAAAACAAACGACAATGGTATTAGCTCTCAACTTTTAAACCATATGCTATGGCCAGATAAAGAAAAAGAAAAGGCAAAGACATTGAGAGGGGTTACTATCAATAACTTAAGAAAAGTACTAAATGAGTTGTCTGGAGCGGAAGTTGTTTTTGATAAAGGACATTTCCACCTGCTGATCACTGGCGATTGTTATTGCGATTATCTTGAATGCATGCGCTTGGTGGCTGAAAAACCGGAAACGCGCAACACTGACCAATACCTCAGTATTTTGTCTCGTGGCAAATTTCTGCTGGGCACTGACGATATCGTGTTTGATAAATTAAAAGAGGAAACAGAATCAACGGTAATTCCCATATTATTGCAGGATCTTCACTTTTCAGCGATAAATAATCGCCCGTATAAAACGATTCAGATTGCAGATTGCATATTTCAGTTTGATCCGATTAATGAGCAGGCGCTTTGCTACTCTATCAAGGCGAAAATCCAAACTAAACAAGAGACTAAGGCGCATGAACTTTACTACCATTTTGCCGCAGATTATCAGAATGTTATGGCGGAGAAATTTACCACTAGTTTCCATGATCTTCTCAAAATTGAATACCGAATAGACAAGGTGTAACCAAAATGATATGTTGATATTTAGTTATATATAGATACAAAAAAAGCCCATGAAATTAATCACAGGCCTTAAACGGTCTATCCCTATTATTCGGTATTAGTTGAGCCGTGCAAGTTCCTTCCCATCTATTATTCCTTCATCGAGATAACGTTGTAAACTATCATCAAGTTCATCCATCCAGGAGGTATGGTGCTCACAAGCGAGTGTACCTGTCATCACCGAGCGATACACCTTGTCTCTGTAATTTAAAATATCCTCTTCTTTACTGTTCAACCATTCTTTAAACATGTCGGCAACTTTATCAAGGTCAAATGTTGGATAATCTGTAAAAGACATAAGGTCTTTAATATAGGCGGTTTGAAAATCAACATGCTCTTCGTTTGTTACTGTATCTGCTTCATTATCTATCCATTTCTTGATATCCGTATTACGGTCGGTTAAGGAAGGTAAATCAACGCGCCCTAAGATGTAGTCGCGTGCAAACCACGCCTGTGCATCAAACATATTGAACGTATAATACTGATCTTGCATTCCCAAGAAAAGAAGCCTCGGATTGAGGTTAAACACGACGCCTTTATACAAATTATCAGGGTATAGGCAGTTTTTTGTCTTCAGGCGGAGATCATCCGGTAAAAAAGGGAATTTGTGCTGATAGCCTGTACAGACGATTACTGCATCAAAATCCTTCTTGCTACCATCCTTAAAGAATGCTGTATTTCCTCTAAAATGTGTTACTAGTGGACGCTCTTCGATTCCTTTGGGCCAGTTCGCATCAATTGAATTGGACCGATAAGAAATCGTGGCGGATTTCGCTCCGTGCTTATAACATTGTACAGCGATATCTTCAGCTGAATAGCTACTTCCTATTATCAAAATATCGTTATCGATAAACTGGTCTGCACTTCTAAAATCATGTGCATGCATAACCGCTCCAGGGAAACTATCGATCCCCTCAAAATACGGAAGATTGGGCGTCGAGAAATGGCCAGTACCGACAACCAAGTAGTCAAAATGCTCTTCGAAGGTAGCATTGTTCTTCACGTCATCGAAAACAACTCGGAATTGTTGTTGGTCTTCCAGGTAATCGACCCAGCGTGCTACAGTGTTAAATTGAATGAATTCACGGGCTTTACTCTTTTTGATACGACCTTGAATGTAATCAAATAGTACTTCGCGTGGTGGATAAGAAGATATAGGTTTCTTGAAATGCTCCAGAAACGTATAATCAGCGAATTCCAAGCATTCTTTTGGCCCGTTTGACCATAAGTATTTGTACATACTTCCATGCAGGGGTTCTCCATATTTACCTACTCCAGTACGCCATGTGAAATTCCACATACCACCCCAGTTATCTTGTTTTTCAAAACATTTAATTTCTGGAATAGGATTACCTTTTTTTTGTTCCGCTTCAAATGCACGTAACATCGCCAGTCCACTCGGACCTGCGCCAATAATACCAATTTTGAAATTGTTCATAAATAAAAATTAAAACCCCTTTAACAAAGGAGTGTCATTAACTATAAGTCCGTTTTGCTTTTAATTAGAAGAATTCATTGAATTCTATAGGGAAACTTCTGTAACAAGGAAGTTTAAAGCGAATAATAAATCGTAAATTATGGATTTTTATAAACCCGATAAAGCAGAATGCTTTATCTTTACGAGCTTCGCTAATTTAGGAAAAACAACTTGAAATAGCAAATTAAATCCACTTTTTTATAAAAACTATACTTTATTTAGCCTTCTCTTGGGAGGAAGGTAATCTTATGTGATTACATATTACTGACAATAATATGAAAAAAAATGCTACAAAAAAATCCCCCCGAAATACAATTTTGTGTATTCCATGAGGGATTTAGGCGTAGGTATTAATATTCTAAAACTTCATACTGTGTAAATTTTTATCCACCAGCATGCCATCGATCACGTGCAGATCGAATTTCACATTCCGTTTCGCTTTAAATTTGATTAAAAGTACAGTTCCATCTTTTGCATTCAGAGCCTCCTTATTCCCAGTGTTTATAAAAGTTGGATAAAGCGCTTTCTGCCCATTACTGTGTAGCCTATCGTTAGTTAGATTTTCCATCTTCCCCGTATTTTTACCAATGATCCCTAGATATTCGAAATCTTGAGCGTTATACGGTAAAGCAAAGGAAAAAGCATTAACGTCCTTCAGCCCTTCGGCATTCATCGAAATCTCAATTGTCTCACCTTTTGCATAGGAAGTTTTTGCCGTCGTTAATGTCAATTTGCCCTTCAGATCGGTGCCGCGGGAGTCCATTACTCCCCCCTTTAGTCTGGTGGCTACAACTGATATGTCGTATGCGTCAATTAACCCATTTTTATTGATATCGCCATTGCTTACGTATCCTTCAAAATCGGCATCTCCTTTCCTTAGTCCTGTATAGTTAATATACGAGGTGAAGTCATTCATGTCGATAAGACGATCATTATTAATATCACCTGGGCGATAGCTTTCCGTTCCGGGAACTTTAAACACATAAATTTCACGTCCTGAGCCGAAATTACCGACAGCTTTTTTAACCGAAATTTTGATGTAACGGACATTCGGCCGCTCCTTGAACGAGAACTCCTTCTTGGTGTCGTCATTAGCCCAATTAAATTCGTCTGCAACAGACCATGATTCTTTATCACTGCTATACGACACGGTGCCTTCCAATAATGTCCCGTTTCCTCTACCCGAACGAGGCAGGTATTGGAACTTATCGATTGTATTAAAACTGTTCAGGTCGATGATTAAATCAAAAGGCACTGCTTTGTCATCCCAGTGCGTATGCCACATGTTACCCTCGTCAAAATCAAATAAATTATTCGCACCTTGGCCACCCTGGTTTCGAGCAGTGGTATTGCCTGTTATTCCTCTGATAGCGAACTCTAATGGATCAGATTTTGTTTTGGCGTTCAGAGTTACCCAATCAGAAACACCATCCTTGTTAACAGCTCTCAACTTAAAGCTATAATCTCTTTCAGCCGTAAGGCCTTCAAATAGAAGTGACGTATCCTTAATATAACTGTAAATTAAACTATCAAATTCGATCTCGTAATAATCGGCATTGGCGACCTTGGCCCAGCTTGGAATTAATGTATAAGCGCTCCTATTTTCTTCGGTAACTTTTGCTTCGGCTGGCGCATTCAGTTCACCTGTGGATAACTTAAACGGATCCTCAGGGCTATAGATAAACCCCTCTATCTCAAGTTTTACTTCTGCCTTGGAAATGTCGGCTGATTGTGTTTTAACAAGCACTAAAGGGTTTTTGACAATCTCCTGATTGCTGAACTGGGAACCATTGGTCGCAAACTTATTCAAGTTTGGTCGTTCCTGATAAAAGAAAACATTTTCTCCGGAATGGAAAGCATCCAGATTTTTTACCTCTTTGAGTTTAATCTTCTTCTTACCAACGGAGGCATTTATCTTTTTAGGTCTGGACGTAACATTTACCCTAAATTCTGTCTTCTTCTCCTTTTTAAATCCTTCGAAATCACCTTTCGCACGATGAACCAAAATAAGAAGGTGACCCTTTTTGTTTAAAGTTGATTCAATTAACGTTGTGGTACCTTGATTGTCTTTATATCTTTGCGTAGTGCCATCATCGTCATATTCCACGAAACTTGAGTGACCGCTTGGGTACAATTCATAGATACGGTGCTCTCTATTAATTTCTGAAACATTGTTATTTGGATTCGTTACAGGAATTATTGCTCCTGCTTTAATAAATACCGGTGTTTTCCAGATAGGTGCTGCAAAATCGTTAAGAACAATATTTCCAGCATAACGATTACCTGTGAAGTAATCAATCCAATTTCCCTCTGGGAGGTAAATTCCATTTCGAATATCATTTCCAAGGGTATCGGCTTTCGTTTCTTGGTAAATTGGAGCTACAAGTATTGATGGTCCGTATAAAAATTGATATTGTGTCGAAGTACCTAAAGTATAACGATTCGGATAGTCAAGCATCATCGCGCGAATCATAGGTTTACCATCCACGGCTTCATGTGCGATACTATATGCATACGGCATTAATTCGGATTTCCATTTCAGGTAGAAGCGATTGATTGAAGTTACAGGCTCGCCTAACGCATGGGGGTATTTTTCATTTGAACCCCATCCATCCATGTTCAATTCCATAGGTGTGAATGTTTTCCACTGAAAGTCACGTGTGTTGACCTTAAAGTTCTTGCCTCCAAATATTCCATCGACATCAGAAGTAATATTAGGCTGGCCCGAAAGTCCTGACCCGATATAGGTAGGAATATGGAATCGTATATATTCCCATTGCCCGCCGGTCTGATCTCCACTCCATATTCCAGCATAACGTTGCGTGCCTGCCCAGCCGTCTAGGGAGATTATAAAAGGACGCGCATTGTTACCGTAATAAGGCATTATATGCGCAACGTCCGCAACGCCATTTAAACCAAAGGAATAACCAGCGCCAACCCAAGCGACATCCGTCTTGAGCACACGTACACCGGCATCACGTACTTCTTTAATAATATCCCGCTGCAATAATGGCTCAATACCTTCTTTTGGGTGAAGGTCTGATTGTGTCCATAAACCGATCTCCACTCCTTTTTGCCGTGCGTAATCGCCCAGCTTACGAAGATTCTCGATGTTTCCATCCAGTGTCGAATCTTGTCCGTAACCTGCACCATACCCGTCATTCGGAAGTATCCATCCTAATGGCATATCGTGATTAGCGTATCGATCTATTACTGCCCGAGCGGAGAATTGGTAATTATTTTTCTCTCCGTTCAAGGATTCCATTGTGCCATCCGTCTGTTTTTGACTTTCTTTATACCGTTTACCATCTTCAAACAAAACACCTTTGTCATCCTGTTTCCAATAATCGCGGTTATACGCATTTAGATGTCCCTGATAGAAACCAAATTTTGGTAAGAGGACCGGGTTACCGGTTAGTTGATAAAAGTCGTTCAGAATTCCGACAGGCGTTTCACTTACCATTATGAACAGATCAAGGTAGGTTCCATCATGAGTAAGTCTAACCTGGCCTCTTTGGGTATTTCCAAAATCATACTTCCCTTTTTTGAATGTGTACCACATGATTCCATAGCCTTTGGTAGACCAATAAAATGGTGTCGGAGAGGCAACACCTCCGTCGGTCCAGCTGTTCGTGTTCTCAATCGCAATCGTTCTCCCCTTATGGGAGAAACGGCCATTTTGCACTCCCCCACCAAAAAAGTATTCTTTGGGGTCCTCCTTTAGGGTGACCGTCACGTTTTTATTATCAAATTCTATAGGAGCAGTTGTCTGCAATACAAGTTCTTTACGCTTATTATCGTAAACTCTTAATAAAGATGTCTGTTTATTAATTTCAATTGTAACAGATTGTGTCTTAACATGCCATCCGCCTTCTTCTAGGGAAATCTTTAGATCCTTGACGCCTGCTCGTGGGTTATCTACAAGGATTTGTGCCGCGGGCGATGCCTCGGGGTCACGGACTACACTTGATTTGTTATCTTGAAAAAGCCTAAAAATATTTTCACCATAAAAATCCATTAATAGACTCTGTTTGTTTGTATAACGAACTTGAACAGTCGTTGGATTTAATAGCTCGACAGATTGCACCTGCAGAGTGCTATCTTGTTCCGAAGGAAAACTAGATTGGCTATTTGCGGAAACGGCAAGCGCAGGTGTACCGCATAAAAGCGACATCGTTAATGCCCAAAAGATCTTTTTTTTGTATCTATACATGTTAATATTAAATTCAGTACTATAAATAGGCCGAAACTGCCTTTGGATATCATCGTTTTAGTCTGTGCTGAATCCATCTCTCGGCAATGAAAAATGATCAGATATTTAAACTTATCCCTGATAAGCAACCTTTTTTACGGACATTCATAGCTACCTTTCGTTCTTCTAAGATAGTTTGATAACACTATAATTTATACTCTCGGATGTACCAAAATATTTACATAAGACCTAATATGCACTTAAAACGGCTAATCAAACGGTTGATTAATTTTTAAAAATTTAACTTAAAAAAGCCCTTTTTATCGAACGTTGACTTAATATTCTTGGTCATTTTTTGTTATAACCTATCAAATGGATTCACGCGCTTGATTTTTTGTGAAGATTAGGCGCGATTGGACAGATCCAGAAGAAGAAGAACTCGAGGGTAGTTCTTATCATAGATCAATGGCCGGCACAGTAGTATTGTTTATTTTTGAAATAGATATGAAAAATATTGGATTTTTATCTTTTGGTCATTGGGGGAATCACCCCTCTTATCAAACCCGGTCAGCGGGAGATACTTTATTGCAGTCCATTGATTTGGCTGTTGCGGCAGAAGAGATTGGTGTAGATGGGGCTTATTTTCGAGTACATCATTTTGCAAACCAGCTTGCCTCCCCTTTCCCACTACTGGCCGCTATTGGCGCCAGGACAAAAAATATAGAAATTGGCACAGGTGTAATTGATATGCGGTACGAAAACCCTTTATATATGGTTGAGAACGCGGGTGCTGCTGATTTGATTTCTGGTGGCCGGCTTCAGCTGGGCATTAGCCGAGGTTCTCCAGAACAAGTGATCGACGGATGGCGTTACTTTGGTTACGAACCGCAGGAAGGCGAATCTGATGCCGACATGGGACGCCGCAACGGTTTGGAGTTCTTTCAAAAGTTAAAAGGAACTGGATTTGCACGTCCTAATCCCAATCCGATGTTCCCCAATCCACCCGGTCAATTACGTCTAGAGCCGCATTCAGAAGGTCTTCGTGATCGAATATGGTGGGGAGCTAGTTCGAATGCTACGGCGGTTTGGGCGGCTGAAAATGGCATGAATCTCCAAAGCTCAACTTTGAAGGACGATGAGAATGGAAAACCATTTCATGTTCAACAAGCGGAACAAATACGGCTCTATAAACAAGCCTGGAGCGAGGCGGGACATCAACGCGAGCCGCGTATTTCTGTAAGTCGTTCTATCTTTGCGATTGTAAACGATCTGGATCGTATGTATTTTGGTCAGGAAGCGGAACGCAAAGATCAAATTGGAATGATTGAAAAAGACAAAAGGGCTATTTTTGGAAGGAGTTATGCTGACGAACCTGACAGATTAATCGAGCAGCTTGCAAATGATGAGGCGATTAAGGAGGCTGACACCCTTCTTTTGACAATCCCAAATACGCTAGGCGTAGATTATAATGCACATGTTCTTAATTCCATTATAAAACACGTCGCTCCGGGATTAGGTTGGCGGTAATCCTATAAAAAAGAGAATAACACAAAACGTTATTCTCTTTTTTAACACGTTACAAGTTTGACTTCGTTGTCCCTATAGGGGTCAAGATTTCAATGTTGTGGGCAGATGAAAGATTATTATCCCTTGACGTTTGAAATGCGACAAATGAGGGTACCTGCAGTACTAACTGTTGGATTTCTTCGTCTTGAAACTGCGAAAAGTGTAGAAATGTTTCTTCGTCGTCCTGTTGAAAAACAGAATATACAAACTTGCTGCTATCTAGCGCACGAAAGTCGGCAAGAAATTTACCGATCATCTCTTTGTTCGTTTCGACATAGGCTTTTTTAACGCCGTAGGTTACTTTTACTGTGATCATGTGTTCTATATTTAAAATTAAAAAATGTGTTATCAGCATATGCTTAAGCAGTACTGATAATAGGACAATCGTACGAACCTAAATGTGACATGCTTTTATAATTTTCTATTAAAAAAATAAAAACACGTAAAACGGTACGTTAAAAACACTGTTTCATTAATAGTTTAAATGAGGAAGGAGTAAGTCCATTCGTTAATGAACATTAGGCGCGTTCTATTTTAGCTAGTTTCAATGGATCTATTACCGAGAAGATTTGTGTAATCTTTCCCTTAGAATTTGTTTCAAAAACCTGGCAGTTGATAAGTTTAGTGCCTGAATAGAAAAGTAATGCTGGTTGGTGGTTCACTTGCGTGATAATAATTTCAAAATCTTTTTGATAATGATTATAAACGTATAATAATAGTTCTATTGTTGCCGCGATTCCAGTAGTCGTTTGTGCCACTACATGAATGTCAGCCCCGCCATCTGCTAGCACCTGAATTTCTCCGGCAAGCATAGTCTCTAAGGTTTTCACATCCCCTTGGCGAATCGTTGTGATATATTTCTCTAGATAACCAGCATGTTGGCTAGAAGCGTGGATCGGGTAAAACTGTCTTTCCTTTAACTTCTTTTTAGCACGACTCAGCAATTGACGAGTGTTTTGATCACTCATAGACAAGGCGGTGCTAATTTCTTGATGAGTATACCCAAATGCTTCCTTTAGCAGAAAAACCGCCCTTTCATTTATATTCAGTCGCTCGAGTAAAACAAGCATTGAATATTGCAATATTTCCTTCGATTCCAAATTTCCCTCTCCTTCGTTAGTCGCGTATGGTTCAGGTAACCAGACGTCCTTTTTAATAATCCTATCTCTACGCTTTTTAAAGTTTATCGATTCATTAATGACTGCTCGGATAAGATAAGCGGTTTCATTTTCAATACCGCTTTTTTGTAACGATTTGATAATGACATTTTGTAAGATATCTTCACTGTCTTCTACGCTCCCTAAAATATTATAAGCATACGGAAAGAGTCTTTGTCGCAAAGCAGCGTCATTGTGCATATCAATTAAGTTTAGTGTGGTGACAATTGGGTGAGTTAAATATGTGACTAAAAATGTTAAATGATCTTGAATATATAAATAATAATACAAATACCACGGGTTAGTGGATACAATACGGCTAGACAACGGATTCTCCTGTCAGTTTTTGATAAAACTGTATAGGAGACCAAAGCAAAAGATAGCGTAAAAAAGCTAAATAAATTAGTTAATTAGGGACGCTTTTTCATTTGAATGCTGTATATTTGATCAAGTTATTTTTATTTTTTTTCATGAAAAACGATACCAAAATTACCAACGCCAGTGTGGAGTCAGCGGGGCTACCAAAAGATTATAAACAAGTGCTTGCGGAGTATATTTGGAATGCTTTTGATGCCAAAGCTACAATCGTTGACTTCCAATATTCGCACAATGAATTAGGATTCATTGAACGCTTGACTATATCGGATAACGGCGAAGGAATTGCATATCCTACATTGGGTTATAGCTTTGGAAATTTCCTGGATTCTCAAAAGCGGGTGGTTTCAAAACGAACCTCCTATACAAGAGGTCGCAAAGGAAAAGGCCGGTTTTCCTTTACACTATTCGCTTCGCGGGCGACATGGAAAACTGTGTTTCATGATACTGAAAATGAATTGTTAAAAACATATAATATCTCAATTGATAGATTTTCCAAAGAGTCGTACGATGTTAGTGAGTCTCGAGTTACCGATGCCCAATCAACGGGAACCGTTGTTGTTCTGGAAGGAATATTTGATCTATCCGCCTCTCAGGTGGACTCAAAAGAGTTTCATGATTTTTTAGCTTCTGAATTCGGCTGGTTTTTATTTCTAAATAAAGAGAATCACTATCAAATCAAAATCAATTCGGTTATTTTATCTTATGATCAAATTATTCAGGAGTCCGATAATGTAAGTTGGACCTTGCAGAGTCCTGAAGAAAATTCCTATGTTTTTCATGTACAGTATGTTCGTTGGAACAAGAACATAGGAGACCGATACTATTATTATCTTTTGAATACGGACAAAATGGAGGTTGCAAAGCTGCTAACTAGCTTTAATAATAACGCAATTGATTTTCATCATTCGGTGTATGTTAGATCCGCTTTTTTTAATCATTTCGATCAAGCGGATATTTCCAATTCGGAAGAAACCAACCTATTCGGTGAACGCGAGCAACATGTGGTTTTTCGAAAATTGCAAAATGAACTTCGTGATTTTTTAGAACGAAAACAAAAGAAATACATTAGAGAAAATGCTGTTCGCCAGAAAATAAGTGAGCTGCTGTATAAAAAGCTCCTCCCTCCGTACGCCTTAACACCGGAAGCGCAGAAAAGAAAGAACATATTAATTACATTAGTTCAAGAACTCTATATTTCCGACCCACGCGTATTTATAGGTGTTAAACCAGATTTTATCCGTACCTACTTGGGATTTTTGGATCTATTGCTTCAAAGCGAACGTAAAACAGATATTTTCCCAATCATAGATAGCGTATTATCGCTAAGTGATAAGGAACGTGCGCGAATCCTCCAATTGATACACGATTAAGAGCCACAACGCGAAACGATTATTCTGATCGAGCAAACCATTTATAGCCTATGAGAAAGTTTCTCTGGACTGATTGAACCTGTTTCGTACTCCTGGTAGTTCACGCGTTCTACTCAACACAATCTAACGGGGTAAAAGTCACAGTTCAGGTGTATATTGAAGGTTATTTTGAACACAGTTGGTGCTCAATTATTTCTGTGTCAAAATCGAAATAATTAGTATTAATTACGATGGAGTAGTCACGTTCGTTTGTTCGAATAGAAAAAAGCCTCCCACAAAAATGAGGGAGGCTATTAATCGGAATAAAGTAGGCTGCCGATCTTTATTAATTGTAACCCGGATTCTGCTTTAAAGCGTTATTACCCGAAATCGCTTCTCTTGGTACTGGAAATCTATTCAAATGCTCAGATTCCTTGGGGGCATGATCCCACCATTTTTCGCTAACAAAACTCTTCCAACGCACCAAATCTGTACGTCGTCTCCCCTCACCTAAAAATTCAATGCTCCATTCGTCAAGCATCCTATATTTATCGAGATTACTCGCGGAGACTGGATTAGGATCTTTTTCACCTGCGAAATTACGTTTACGTACTTTGTTAATGAGTTCTGCTGCTTCTGCAGTATTACCTTCACGCAGATCACATTCAGCAAGTATATAATATATTTCAGCCAAGCGGATAATTGGAAGGTCAGCCCCCCATCTTAAAGTATTTTCCGCTAAATTCGGAATAGGAACTTTTACTAGACGCACGCCAGTATTCTCTTCACCTTCTGATACCTTAGAAGGTAATTGACTTATACTGGCGTACTTTTTTTTCGGACCAACTTCGGAAAAGCGGGCTACTTGATCAACAAAAGTCAAAGGTTTATCCTTGTATTCCTCTCCACCGACAATCGAATTACCCTCGGGTGTTTTGTGTGCTCCAACGATAAACATACCTTCATACTGTCCACTTCCTGTAAATACGTAAGTTTTTTTTCTTAAATCACTTTGATCAAACTTTTCATAAGGAGATCCTAATTTAAACTCGGTTTCATAAAATGTGCCATCAGGTTTACGAGAAGGTTGTAAATGGGCTCCGTTATTTCCCCCCATATCCTGATCAAAAAACTGTTTGGTGTTGTAATGATAAAAGTCTGCATAAAACCAATTATATTCCATCTTCTTAAACTCGGAGGGCATGGACCATATTATTTCAGGCGACTTGTCATTTTTGAATCCATGCGGCCCATTCCACGCGTTGTCAATCGCGTAAGTGCCATATTCGTTGTTTATGATAGCCTGCGCTAACGTCTTTGCCTCGGCATACATTGGTTTATTGATATAGGCTTCGGCATTAAAATATAACTGTGCGAGCATAGCCGCAGCAGCCCCCTGAGATATTGCACCTTCCTCTACGGCTCCGCCTTTTTTTGCAGGTATCGTCTCAATTGCCTTTTTAAGGAGCTTTTCGATGTGATTAAATGTTTCAACATCGGTATTCCTAGGTAACCCCTCCCCCTCTAACGATTCAAATACAGGCATGCCACCGAAAAAGTCGAGTCCACGCAGGTAGAAAAATGCGATCAACGCATCCAATTGACTTAAATGTGACATTTTTAGTTCTTCGGTAAGCTGAAATTTTGTGTAATCTAATTTCTCTAAATCGCTTTTCGCATCTAATGCAAGTGCTACTCCCATAAGCGTACCGCGCCAGCTTCCCCATATCCAGTTGTCATCTGGTGTCCAGGTATGATAATGAAACCGCTCGTTCTCACCGCCATTGTACCAATGGCGACCTTTTGTCGTTATGACGAAATTATCCGCTGTATATTCTTGAAGACGCCAGCGGTCTTCTCCTAGGTACCATTTTGCATGGGTAAAAGGCCTAAACAATGCTGCCTTTATATCTTTTTCATTCTTGAAGAATGTCTCTGGCGTTACAGAGCTATAAAACTCTT